>JAFLDG010000402.1 GCA_017302495.1 Burkholderiales bacterium | reverse complement strand
GCCGCGGCGCGACCGGATCGGTGCGCGCGCCCCAATCGTCGGCCGGCACCGAGACCAGCACCGGGCCGCGCGGCGGCAGCATCGCCGTGTAATAGGCGCGGGCGATCGCCTGCGGCACGTCCTCCGCGCGCGCCGGCTCGACCGCCCACTTCACGTACGGCCGCGGCAGCTCGGTTGCGCGCACCGAGGCGAGGAAGGGGTCGAAGGGCAGCAGCGAGCGCGACTGCTGGCCGGCGACGATCAGCATCGGCGTGCGGTTGCGGTACGCGGTGAAGATCGCCCCCATTGCGTGGCCGACGCCGGCCGCCGAGTGCAGGTTGACGAAGGCCGCGTTGCGTGCGGCCTGGGCGAAGCCGTCGGCCATGCCCACCGCCACCGACTCCTGCAGCCCGAGCACGTAGCGGAAGTCGGCGGGGAAGTCGACGAACATCGGCAGCTCGGTCGAACCCGGGTTGCCGAAGACGGTGGTCAGGCCGAAGCCGCGCAGCAGCGCGAAGCTGGTCTCGCGCACGCTGGCGGCGTGGCGTGCGCTCTGGTCGTCGGCTGAGTTCACCTCGGTTCCGGTCGGGATGCGGCAGACGGCGACCATAGCCGCATTTTCGGCGGCGCGCCGCGGCGCGTGCGCGGGACCCGCAACCCCGACGGGGCCGCAGCGGCGAGCCGCTGCGGCCGTGCTAGACGAAGCGGAACACCAGCACCGCGACGCCGATCGCGAGCGCGCTCGCGCCCCACAGCGGCGTGCCGAAGAACGCGAGCCAGAGCAGATGGATGTAGCCGGCGGCGAGCAGCGAGATGAACAGGCGGTCGCCGCGGGTCGTCGTCAAGCCCAGAACGCCGCGGCGCGATGCGCCGCCGGGCCGGCGCCATTCGAGCACCGCCATCGTCACCAGCAGCAGCGCGATGACGACGAAGAACAGCGCGGTCTGCCAGGTCCAGGCCATCCAGCCGAATCCGGCCTCGACGTTCGGTTGCACGGTCAGACCCGTCCCAGGGCGAAGCCCTTGGCGATGTAGTTGCGCACGAAGTAGATCACCACCGCGCCGGGGATGATCGTCAGCGCGCCGGCCGCGGCGAGCAGGCCCAGTTCGTAGCCGCTGGTGCTCGCGGTGCGCGTCATCGTCGCGGCGATCGGCTTCGCGTCGACCGAGGTCAGGGTCTTGGCCAGCAGCAGCTCGACCCAGCTGAACATGAAGCAGAAGAACGCGGCGACACCGATGCCGGCGGCGATCGTCGGCATGAAGATCTTGACGAAGAAGCGCCAGAACGGATAACCGTCGACGAAGGCGGTCTCGTCCAGCTCGCGCGGCACGCCGGACATGAAGCCCTCGAGGATCCACACCGCCAGCGGGATGTTGAACAGGCAGTGCGCGAGCGCGACCGCGACGTGGGTGTCGAACAGGCCGATCGCCGAATAGAGCTGGAAGAACGGCAGCGCGAACACCGCCGGCGGCGCCATCCGGTTGGTCAGCAGCCAGAAGAACAGGTGCTTGTCGCCCATGAAGCGGTAGCGCGAGAACGCGTAGGCCGCGGGCAGCGCGACCGCGACCGACACCACCGTGTTCATCCCCACGTACGCGAGCGAGTTCACGTAGCCCATGTACCAGGTGCTGTCGGTGAAGATCTTGCGGTAGTTGTCGAAGGTGAAGGTCGAGGGCCAGAGCGAGAAGCCGCCGAGGATCTCGTTCGTCGTCTTGAACGACATGTTCAGCAGCCAGTAGATCGGCAGCATCAGGAAGACGATGTAGATCGTCGGGACGAGCCACTTGAACTTGCTCATCGCGCGTCGTCCCGGGTCATGACCGTGTAGAACAGCCAGCTCAGCAGCAGGATGATCAGGAAGTAGATCAGGCTCATCGCCGCCGCGGGCCCGAGGTCGAACTGGCCGAGCGCGATCTTCACCAGGTCGATCGACAGCAGCGTGGTCGCGTTGCCCGGGCCGCCGCCGGTGAGCACGACCGCCTCCGTGTAGATCATGAAGCTGTCCATGAAGCGCAGCAGCACCGCGATCAGCAGCACCTGGCGCAGCTTGGGCAGCTGGATGTGGCGGAAGATCGCCCACTTCGACGCGCCGTCGATGCGCGCCGCCTGGTAGTACGCGTCGGGAATCGCCGACAGCCCGGCATAGGTGAGCAGCACGACCAGCGAGGTCCAGTGCCAGACGTCCATCGTGACCAGCGTGATCCACGCGGCAACAGGCTGGCGGGTGTAGTTGAAGTCGAAGCCGAGCGCGATCAGGCCGCGGCCCATCAGGCCGATGTCGGGCAGCGCGAAGATGTTCCACATCGCGCCGACGACGTTGTACGGGATCAGCAGCGGCATCGCCATCAGCACCAGGCAGACCGACACGCCGATGCCCTTGCGCGGCATCGCGAGCGCGATCGCCACGCCGAGCGGCACCTGGATCGCGAGCACGAGCGCGGTGAACAGCAGCTGGCGCTGCAGCGCCTCGCGGAAGCGCGCCGACTGCATCACCTGCTGGAACCAGCGCACGCCCTCGAAGAAGAACTCGTTGTTGCCGAAGGTCTCCTGCACCGAGTAGTTGACCACCGCCATCAGCGGGATCACCGCGTTGAAGGCGACGAGCAGCACCACCGGCAGCACCAGCCACCAGGCCTTCTGGTTCGGGATGCGGGTGCTCATCGCGGCCACCGCCGGGCCGCCGCAAGGCGGCCGAGCGCCCCCGCGGGGGGCAGCGAACGCAGTGAGCGTGGGGGCTTCATGACGGTCACTCGACGATCCAGTCGTCGGCGTAGAGCTGGGTGCGGGCCGGGTCGAACTGCAGGTGGCTCGATCCCGACGGCACCGGTGCACCTTCGTCGATCACCGCCTTGATCAGCTGTCCGTCGTGGCGCGCATCGACGACGCGGAAGCGGCCGGCGTCGGCGACGCGCTCGATGCGCACCGGCAGGCCGTCGTCCGCGAAGCGCACGAACTCGGGCCGCACGCCGAAGGCCAGCGTCTTGCCGGCGGGCACCGCGCCGCGCGAGCGGTGCGGCAGCGCGATGCCGGCGTAGCGCGCAGTACCGGCCTCGTCGCGCACGGCCGGCAGCAGGTTCATGCCCGGCGAGCCGATGAAGTGGCCGACGAAGGTGTGCTGCGGCCGCTCGAACAGCTCGACCGGCGTGCCGGCCTGCACCACCTGACCGCCCTGCATCACGACCACCTGGTCGGCGAAGGTCAGCGCCTCGGTCTGGTCGTGCGTGACGTAGATCATCGTCGCGCCGACCTTCTGGTGCAGCTCCTTCAGCTTGCTGCGCAGCCGCCATTTCAGGTGCGGGTCGATCACGGTCAGCGGCTCGTCGAACAGGATCGCGGCGACGTCGCGCCGCACCAGGCCGCGGCCGAGCGAGATCTTCTGCTTGCCGTCGGCGGTGAGCCCGGCGGCGCGCTGCGCCAGCGTCGGCTCGAGGTCGAGCATCGCGGCGATCTCGCGCACGCGCTGGTCGACCTCGGCCGGCGCGGCGCCGCGGTTGCGCAGCGGGAACGCGAGGTTGTCGTAGACGCTCATCGTGTCGTAGACGACCGGGAACTGGAAGACCTGCGCGATGTTGCGCGCACCCGGGTCGAGCGCGGTGACGTCGCGCTCGTCGAACAGGATCCGGCCCTCGGTGGGATGGAGCAGCCCGGAGATCAGGTTCAGCAGCGTCGTCTTGCCGCAGCCCGAGGGCCCGAGCAGCGCATAGGCGCCGCCGTCGCGCCACTCGAGGTCGAGGCCGCGCAGCGCCCAGTCGGCGTCGTGCGCGGGCGCGGCCGCGT
>JAFLDG010000401.1 GCA_017302495.1 Burkholderiales bacterium | reverse complement strand
GCATGCGGCGCTCCGCTGCGGACAGCGCGGCGCGGCCCGGCTAGGGCCCGGCGCCGGTGCTCATACCAGGCCTTGCTTGCTGGCCAGCACCGCGGCTTCGGCGCGGCTGGAGACGTTGAGCTTCTTGTAGATCGACTTGATGTGGTCGTTGACGGTGAACCACTTGATGCCCATCAGCGCCGCGATCTCCTTGATCGTGAAGCCCTTGCTCAGGTAGGTCAGGACCTCGCTCTCGCGCGGGGTCAGGCGCTCGTGGTCGAGCGGCTTCTCCAGCGGCACCGGCCGGCTGCCGCCCCCGGCGCCGGAGGCAGCCCAGGCGCGGTCGGGGCCGTTGCCTTCGGCCGGGCCGCCGGCGCGGAAGTGGGTGAGCAGCCGGCGTGCGATCGCCGGCGACAGCGGCGGCTGGCCGCGCACGATCTTCTGCAGTTCCTCGACCAGGACCTCGAAGCGGTCCTCCTTCAGCAGATAGCCGTCCGCACCGCGCTGCAGCGCCGGGAAGAGGTGGTCGTCGTCCGAGTACAGCGTGGTCACGATCTTCGTCGCCGGGTACTGCGCGAGTTCGGCCAGCAGTTCCATGCCGTTGCCGTCGGGCAGCTCGAGGTCGACCAGCATCAGCTTGAACGGATCGGCGCCGTGCAGGCCCTGCGCGCCGCCGGTCAGCGCGATCTGGCGCCGGGCGGACTCCAGGTCGCCGGCTTCGGTGATCACGATCGTGTCGCTGAAGCTCTCGCGCACGACGCGGCACAGGAAGCTGCGCGCGACCGGGTTGTCTTCGACGATCAGCACCTTCACCGCCATCGTGCGTCTCCCCCAACGGGGGCGATGCTAGCCGAGTCCACCGCGGCCGGGCCAACGGCGGCCGGCGGGCGCGGGCGGCTCAGTCGTTGACCATCACGATCTTGCCGAGCACCTCGCGCGTGGCCATCCGGCGGTAGGCCTGCGCCAGCTCGCGCATCGGCAGCTGCAGGTCGACCGCCGGCTTGACCAGGCCCTGCGCGTACCACTGCGCGAGCTGCGCCAGGCCGGCGGCGCTGGCCTCGGGCTCGTGGCGCACGAAGCTGCCCCAGAACACGCCGACGATCGACGCCCCCTTCAGCAGCGGCAGGTTCAGCGGCAGCGACGGGATGCTGCCCTGCGCGAAGCCGATGACCAGGTAGCGGCCGCGCCAGGCGATCGAGCGGAACACCGGCTCGGCGAGGTCGCCGCCGACCGGGTCGTAGACCACGTCCGGGCCCTTGCCGCCGGTGAGGTCCTTCAGCGCCTCGCGCACGTCCTGGGTCCGGTAGTTCAGGGTCGCATCGGCGCCGAGCGTGCGGCAGAACGCGCACTTGGCGTCACTGGACGCGCCCGCGATCACGCGCGCGCCGACCGCCTTGGCCACCTGGATCGCCGCGGTGCCGACGCCGCCGGCCGCACCGAGCACGAGCACCGTTTCGCCCGGCTGCAGCGCGCCGCGGTCGACCAGCGCGTGATGCGAAGTGCCGTAGGTCAGCGCGAAGGCGGCCGCGTCGACGAAGCCGAAGCCCGGCGGCAGCGCCATGAGCCGCCCCTCGTCGATCACCGCGTGCGTGCCGAAGCCGCCGATGCTGCCCATGGCCGCGACGGCGTCGCCGGGCGCGAAGCGGGTGACGCCGCTGCCCACCGCCTCGACGACGCCGGCATATTCGGAGCCGGGCACGAAGGGCAGCGGCGGCTTGAACTGGTACTTGCCCTGGACGATCAGGATGTCGGGGAAGTTCAGGCTGGCGGCGCGGATCGCGATCCGCACCTGGCCCGTCCCGGGCTCGGGCGTCGGCACTTCCTTCCAGACCAGCCCTTCGGGGCCGGCCAGCGTCTCGCAGAACCAGGCGTGCATCGTCGGCCTCCCTGCCGGTGGTGGGTCGCGACGATGATAGGCAAGTCGGCCGCGGGGCGCTGCCTACAATGCGCCGATGAGGATCCTGATCGCGAACGACGATGGTTACCTGGCCCCGGGCCTGCATGCGCTGGTGCGCGCCTGCGCGGGGCTCGGCGAGATCGACGTGGTCGCGCCGGAGCAGAACGCGAGCGGCACCTCCAACGCGCTGACGCTGAACCGGCCGCTCAGCGTGTTCGAGGCCCGCGGCGGGGCTGTGGAGGGCATGCGCGTGGTCAACGGCACGCCGTCGGACTGCGTGCACGTCGCGCTGACCGGGCTGCTGCCGCACCGGCCGGACCTGGTGCTGTCGGGCATCAACAACGGTGCGAACATGGGCGACGACACGCTGTATTCGGGCACCGTCGCCGCGGCGATGGAAGGTTACCTGTTCGGCGTGCGCGCGATCGCGTTCTCGCAGGTGGACAAGGGCTGGCGCGACCTCGACGCCGCCGCGGCCGCGGCGCGCACGATCGTCGAGCAGGTGCTCGCCGACGACATGCCGGCCGGCCCCTGGCTGCTGAACGTGAACATCCCGAACCGCGCCGATGCCGCGGGCCTGCCGCGGGTCGTGACACGGCTCGGCCGGCGCCATGCGAGCCAGCCGGTGGTCCGCCAGACCAATCCGCGCGGCGAGCCGATCTACTGGATCGGGCCGGCCGGCGACGCGCGCGACGCCGGCGAGGGCACCGACTTCCATGCGACGGCCGCGGGCCGGATCTCGATCACGCCGCTGCAGGTCGACCTGAGCGACCACACCGCGCTGCCGCGCTGGCGGGCGCTGTTCTGACGCCCGCGTCGCGCCGGACATCCCTTCCGGGCCCCCGATGAGCCGCAAGCCGGCACCACCGCCTTCGGGTGCGCGCTTTCCGGCCGTGCTCGAAAGGGTCGCGCCGCCGGCGCCGGCGAAGGGCGCGGTGCTGCGTCCGCAGAAGCCGGTGCACCAGGCGGCCGACGATGCGCGGCGGCGCCATGCGCCGAGCGGCATCGGGCTCGATTCGCAGGCGGTGCGCGCGGCGCTGGTCGCGCGGCTGCGGCGCGAGGTCGGCGCGTCCGAGGCGGTGTGCCGGGCGCTGCTCGCGGTGCCGCGCCACCACTTCGTCGACAGCGCGCTGGCGCCCCAGGCCTACGAGGACACCAGCCTGCCGATCGGCCTGCAGCAGACGATTTCGAAGCCCTCGGTCGTCGCGCGCATGCTGAGCCTGCTGCTCGACGGCGCGCAGGCGCGCCGCACCGGTTCGCTCGGCCGCGTGCTCGAGATCGGCACCGGCTGCGGCTACCAGGCGGCGCTGCTCGCGCTGCTCGGCGCGCAGGTGGTGTCGGTCGAGCGGCTGAAGCCGCTGCACGACAAGGCGCGCGCCGCGCTCGATGCGCTGCAGGTGCGTGGCGTGCGCCTGGTATGGGGCGACGGCCGGGCGGGGCATGCGCCGAACGCGCCCTACGACAGCATCGTCGCCGCGGCCGGCGGCGACGAACTGCCGCCGGCCTGGCTCGACCAGCTCGCAGACGGCGGCCGCCTGGTGGCGCCGGTGCGCGGCGCAGGGCAGCAGGTGCTGCTGGTGGTGGACCGGCGCGGCGACCAATGGGTTCGCGACGTGCACGAGGCGGTGCACTTCGTCCCCCTAAAATCCGGCGTCGAATAGCCTTCGGGGAGGCGACGGACGATGGTGGGTCGAGGCCGCCGCAGCCGGCTGTGGTCATGGGTCGGGCTGTTGTCGATCCTGCTCGCTGCTTGTGCCGGGCCGAAGAAGCCCGCGCCGGTGGAGGAGCGGCGGGCGACCGCGCCGCCGCCGGCTGCAGCCGCGAGTGCGGCTTCCGCCGGGGCGCCCGCTCATCCGCCCGCGCCGCCGCCGAGCGCGGAAGTTGCGGGC
>JAFLDG010000400.1 GCA_017302495.1 Burkholderiales bacterium | reverse complement strand
GGCGCGCGCCCGCCGGGCTTCGGCCAGCGTCGTCCCCTGGCAGGCCGGCATCGCCAGGTAGGCGGTGCCGTTGTCCTCCCACAGCCGGTGGACGCGCAGCAGCGCCGGCGAGTCGATGTGCGCCCAGCGACGGCCGCGCGCGATGAAGGCGCGCAGGCCGCTGTCGTAGGCCGGCGCGAGCGCGCGCGTGCGCGGCCCGGCGCGCAGGCCGTCCAGCCGCGCCGCCAGTGCCGGCGGCAGGTACTCCCGGATCGCGACCTCGCGCTCCAGCGCGTGGTCGAAGGCCAGGTAGACGACGCCGCGCTCGCTGCGGCCGACGACGCCGCGCAGCTCGAACTCGCCGAGCCGGGTGCCGGTGGGCAGTGCGGCCGGCGGGCTCGGCGGGGTTTCGACGCTGGCCATCGTCAGGCTCCGATCGTGCGGCGGACGGTCGATGCGGCCGGCACTACATCACCGCGCCCAGTTGCCACGGCACGAACTCGTTCTGGCCGTAGCCGTGGCGCTCGCTCTTGGTCTGCCGGCCCGAGGCCGTCTCGAGCATCAGCCGGAAGATGCGCTCGCCGACCTCGTCGATCGACGCCGTGCCGTCGACGATCTCGCCGCAGTTCAGGTCGATGTCCTCTTCCTGCCGCTGCCACAGCGCGGTGTTGGTCGAGAACTTCAGCGACGGCGCCGGCGCACAGCCGTAGGCCGAGCCGCGGCCGGTGGTGAAGCAGATCAGGTTCGCGCCGCCGGCCACCTGGCCGGTGGCCGACACCGGGTCGTAGCCCGGCGTGTCCATGAACACCAGGCCCTTCGCGGTCACCGCTTCGGCGTACTCGTAGACCTCGACCAGGTTCGTCGTGCCGCTCTTCGCGACCGCGCCCAGGCTCTTCTCGAGGATCGTCGTCAGCCCGCCGGCCTTGTTGCCGGCGGACGGGTTGTTGTCCATCGAGCCGCCGTTGCGCGCGGTGTAGTCCTCCCACCAGCGCAGGCGGGCGAGCAGCTTGGCGGCGACCGCCGGCGACACCGCGCGCCGCGTCAGCAGGTGTTCGCCGCCATAGACCTCGGGTGATTCGGACAGGATCGCGGTGCCGCCGTGCGCCACGAGCCGGTCGACCGCGGCGCCGAGCGCCGGGTTCGCGCTGATGCCGGAGTAGCCGTCGGAGCCGCCGCACTGCAGGCCGACGATCAGGCGACCGGCCGGCACCGGCCGGCGCCGCACGCGGTTCGCGTCGTCGAGCATCCATTCGACGAGTTCGATGCCGCGCGCCACCGTCTTCGCGGTGCCGCCGCTGTCCTGGATCGAGAAGGTCTGCAGGCGCGCGCTTTCGTGCAAGCCTTCCTGCTCGAGCAGGCCGTCGATCTGGTTCGTCTCGCAGCCGAGGCCGACGATCAGCACCGAGGCGAAGTTCGGATGCCGCGCGTAGCCGCCGAGCGTGCGCCGCAGCACCCGCAGCGGCTCGCCGCCGCCGTCGGTCGCGCAGCCGGCACCGTGCGTCAGCGCGACCACGCCGTCGACGTTCGGGTACGGCTCGAGCGAGCGCGGCCGCAGGTCGCGGCGGAAGTGGTCGGCGATCGCGCGCGCGACGGTCGCCGAGCAGTTGACGCTGGTCAGGATGCCGACGACGTTGCGGGTCGCGACCCGCCCGTCGGCGCGGACGATGCCGTCGAAGCTCGCCGGTTCGGCGACGTAGGCGGTCGGCCGCGCATCGGTGCCCACCGCGTGATCGCGCGCGACGTCGCCGAAGGCGAGGTTGTGCGTGTGCACGTGCTGCCCGGGCGCGATGTCGACCTTGGCCAGGCCGATGACCTGGTGGTAGCGCCGCACCGGCTCGCCGGCGCGGATCGCGCGCACCGCGACCTTGTGCCCCGGCGGCACGAGGCCGGCGACCGTGATGCCTTCGGACGCGATGCGCGTGCCGCCGAGCAGCTGCACGCGCGCGATGACGACGTCGTCCGCCGGGTGGATGCGGATCACCGGCTCGGGCATCGCCGCCTCAGCCGTCGATCAGCGCCGGGTCCCAGGCGTGCACGGTCTGCCGCTGCCCGCCCAGGCCCTCGATGCCGAGCGTCATCACGTCGCCCGGCTTCAGGAACACCGGCGCCGGCTTGATGCCCGCGCCGACGCCCGGCGGTGTGCCGGTGGTGATGCAGTCGCCCGGCTCCAGCGTCATGAAGCGGCTCAGGTACGACACCAGCGTCGCGACGCCGAAGATCATCGTCTTCGTGCTGCCGGTCTGCCGGCGCACGCCGTTCACGTCGAGCCACAGCGCGAGGTTCTGCGGGTCGGGCACCTCGTCGGCCGTCACCAGCCACGGCCCTACGGGTCCGAAGGTGTCGCAGCCCTTTCCCTTGTCCCACTGGCCGCCGCGCTCGAGCTGGTACTCGCGCTCGGACACGTCGTTGACCACGCAGTAGCCGGCGACATGCTTCAGCGCGTCGGCCTCGGCCACGTAGCGGGCGCGGCTGCCGATGACGACGCCGAGCTCCACCTCCCAGTCGCTCTTCACCGACCCCTGCGGCAGCACGACCGGATCGTTCGCGCCGACCACACACGAGGTCGCCTTCATGAACACGATCGGCTCCTTCGGGATCGGCATGTTCGACTCGGCCGCGTGATCGGCGTAGTTCAGCCCGATCGCGACGAACTTGCCGATGCCGGTCCACGGCACGCCGGCGCGCCCGGGGGGCAGCTCGGGCAGCGTCTCGGGCTTCAGCCGCGCGAGCTTGTCCAGCCCGGCCGGGCTCAGCGTGTGCGCGCCGATGTCGGCCAGGTGCCCGGACAGGTCGCGCAGCCTGCCGTCGGCATCGAGCAGCACCGGCTTCTCCGCCCCGCGCGGGCCGACTCGCATCAATCGCATCGTTGTTCTCCTTGGTGGTTGTCGTTGCGCACTACATCGACCAGCCGCCGTCGATGACCTGGGTCGTGCCGGTGGTGAAGGCCGATTCGTCGCTGCCGAGGTAGACCGCGAGCGCGGCGATCTCCTGCGGCAGGCCGAGCCGGCCCATCGGCTGGCGCGCGACGAACGCGGCCTCGACCTGCTTCGTCGTCTGGCCGCTGGCCGCGGCCTGCGCGGCGATGCGCTCGCGCAGCGACGGCGACTCCACCGTGCCCGGGCAGATCGCGTTGCAGCGGATGCCGCGGGTGATGAAGTCGGCGGCGACCGACTTGGTGAGGCCGATCACGGCCGCCTTCGTCGTCGCGTAGACGAAGCGGTTCGGCACGCCCTTGATGCTCGACGCCGCCGACGCGACGTTGATGATCGACGCGCCGCCGCGGCCCTGCGCGTGCTGCTCGAGCATCGCCGGCAGCAGCGCCTTGATCAGCCGGTACATCGAGCGCACGTTCAGCGTCACCGCCAGGTCCCAGTCGGCCTCGCTGCAGTCGAGCACGCTGCCGGCATGCACGAAGCCGGCGGCATTGACCAGCACCTGCACCGCGCCGACCTCGGCCGCGAGCGCGGCGATCGCGGCC
The DNA here is from genome assembly GCA_017302495.1 of Burkholderiales bacterium. Taxonomy (GTDB): domain Bacteria; phylum Pseudomonadota; class Gammaproteobacteria; order Burkholderiales; family Burkholderiaceae_C; genus Rubrivivax. Next base: position 308 of record JAFLDG010000400.1, on the reverse strand, counting down.
GGGTCGGTGACGTCGAGCACCCGGGTCGTGATGCCCGGCCGGCCGCCGAGGCTGGCGAGCGTGGCCGGGTTGAGGTCGGTCGCCAGGACCTGCGCCCCCTCGGCCGCGAAGGCCTCGGCGGTGGCCCGGCCGATACCCTGCCCGGCCGCGGTGACCAGCGCCTTCTTGCCGGCGAGTCTGCTGCCCATCGCTGTTCCTCCCGTCGGTTGCACGCGGCTCGCGCATGCGGCGCCGCGCGCCCCGCACTGTAATGCGCGCTCCGGGCCGGCGGCATCCGGGGCTTCACCGCGGCCCGAGGCGGTCGCGCC
>JAFLDG010000040.1 GCA_017302495.1 Burkholderiales bacterium | reverse complement strand
GCGCCGGCGAGCATGCGCGCCCGGCCCTCGGGCGTGCCGAGGTCGGCGTCGGCTGCGGCCTGGTCGATCAGCAGGCGCGACAGCGGCACCGCGTCGGCCAGCGCCTGCTCGAAGACCTGCGGGCCATGTTCGCGCACGAAGCTGTCGGGGTCGTGCTCGGGCGGCAGGAACAGGAAGCGCAGGCTGCGCGTGTCGGTGGCCAGCGGCAGCGCCGCCTCGAGCGCCCGCGCGGCGGCGCGCCGGCCGGCGGCATCGCCGTCGAACGCGAACACCACCGCGTCGGTGAAGCGCAGCAGCTTGTGCAGATGTTCGGGCGTGCAGGCGGTGCCGAGCGTGGCCACGGCCTGCGGCAGGCCGAGCTGCGCCAGCGCGACCACGTCCATGTAGCCCTCGACCACCAGCGCATGGCCCTTGGCGCGGATCGCCTGCCGCGCCTCGAACAGGCCGTAGAGCTCGCGGCCCTTGACGAAGACCGGGGTCTCGGGCGAGTTCAGGTACTTCGGCTCGCCGTCGCCCAGCACCCGGCCGCCGAAGCCGATCACCTCGCCCTTGACCGAGCGGATCGGGAACATGATCCGGTCGCGGAAGCGGTCGTAGCGGCTGCCCTCGCCGTCGTCGGCCGGCTGCTGGATCACGAGCCCGGCTTCGGCGAGCAGCGGGTCGTCGTAACGCGGGAAGGCGCCGGCGAGGCTGCGCCAGCCGGGCGGGGCATAACCGAGGCCGAAGCGCCGCGCGATCTCGCCGCTCAGGCCGCGGCCCTTCAGGTAGTCGACCGCCCGCGGATAGGCCTTCAGCTGCTGGCGGTAGTGCTCGGCCGCGCGCGCCAGCACGTCGTGCAGGGTTGCCCGCTGCTCGCGCTCCTGGTGGGCGCGTTCGCGCGCGCCGGGGTCGTCGCGCTCGTCCGGCACCGCCAGGCCGACCGCCTGGGCGAGATCGCCTACCGCCTCGCGGAAGCCGAGCCCGCCGCTTTCCATCAGGAAGTCCAGCGCGTGGCCATGCGCGCCGCAGCCGAAGCAGTGGTAGGTCTGGCGCGACGGGCTGACGATGAAGCTCGGCGTGCGCTCGGCATGGAACGGGCACAGCCCCTTGAAGTTGATGCCGGCCTTCTTCAGCTCGACCCGGCGCTGCACGACATCGACGATGTCGACGCGCGACAGCAGTTCGTGGACGAAGGCCGGCGGGATCACGGCCCGCAGTCTATCGAGGCCGGCCCCGCGGGCCGGCGCCGGTCACTCGCCGCCGCTGCCGGCGTTGCGCAGCGGCACGGCGGCCGGGGCGAGGGCGAAGAAGCCGCGGTAGTCGCGCACCCAGCCCGGCACGGCCGAGGCCGGCATCGGCGCGGCGATGCCGGTGCCCTGGCCGATGTGGCAGCCCAGCTCGAGCAGCGTGCGGGCCTGCGCCGGCGACTCCACGCCCTCGGCGACCACGGTGCACTGGAAGGTGCGGGCCAGGCCGATCACGCCCTCGACGATCGCGCGGTCCTGGTTGTCGTCGAGCATGTGGTGGACGAACGAGCGATCGATCTTCAGCACGTCCACCGGCAGCTGCTTCAGGTAGGTCAGCGTCGAGTAGCCGGTGCCGAAGTCGTCGAGCGCGAAGCGAACGCCGAGCGCACGGCATTGCGCGAGCTTGGCCGAGGTGGTCTGGATATCGGCGTGGGCCGCGGTTTCGAGGATCTCCAGCTCCAGCGCCGTGGCCAGCGGCGCCTCGGCGTGGCGCGCGAGCAGTTCGGCCAGGCGCAGCGCGAAGTCGGGCTCCTGCAGGTGCCGCGCCGAGACGTTGACGCTGACCGACAGCTCGAGCCCGGCGCGGCGCCAGCCGGCCAGGTGCTCCAGCGCCTGGCTCAGCACCCAGTCGCCGATGCGCGCCGACAGGCCGGTGTTCTCGATCAGCGGCAGGAACTGCGCCGGCGCCACCAGCCCCTGCTGCGGATGGTCCCAGCGCAGCAGCGCCTCCAGGCCGAGCACGACGCCGCGGCGCATGTCGACCTTCGGCTGGTAGTGCAGCACGAACTCGCCGTTGTCCAGCGCCTCCTGGACGCGGCCGATGGCCATCACGCGCTCCTCGTTGCGCCGGCGGTTCTCCGGGTCGAAGAGCTGGTAGCCGTTGCGGCCGGCCTGCTTGGCGCCGTACATCGCGTGGTCGGCGTGGCGCATCAGCGTGTCGGCGTCGCTGCGGTCGATCGGGTAGACGGTGGCCCCCATGCTGGCGGTGATCTGCACCGCATCGACGTTCGCGTCCACCACGTAGGGCTGGCCGGCGACGCGCAGCACCCGCTCGATCGCGAGCCGGACCTCGTCCATCGAGCTGGCGCGCAGCAGCAGCAGGAACTCGTCGCCGCCGATGCGGCCGGCGGCGTCGGACCAGAACTCGGTGCTGCGCAGGGCGCTGCGCAGCCGGCCGGCGAGTTCGACCAGCAGCCGGTCGCCGGCGGCATGGCCGAAGCGGTCGTTCACCGGCTTGAAGCGGTCGAGGTCCAGGTAGCACACCGCGAGCAGGTAGCCGTCCTGGTCGGCCGAGCGCATCGCCTCGGTCAGCAGTTCCATCATGCGCGGCCGGTTCGGCAGCCGCGTCAGCTCGTCGAAGTGGGCCTGGCGCTCGAGGCGGTCGCGCTGCTGGCGCGATTCGGTCACGTCGGAGATCACCAGCACGTGGTAGCGCACGCCGCCGTCGTCGGCGCGCACGGTGGAAATCGTGGTCTGCAGCGTGCACGGCTGCCCGTCGCGCCGGCGCTCGACGATCTCGCCGCGCCAGCGGCCGGTGCTGCGCAGGGCGGACCACATCAGCAGCCGCTGCTGGCGCACCAGCGGGTCGGCCGGCGCGGGCCGCAGCAGCGTCGGCACCGTGCCCAGCAGTTCTTCGCGCGGCACGCCGAGGATCTGCGTGAAGGCCGGATTCGCGTCGAGCACGCGCAGTTCGGCGTCGGCGATCAGCAAGCCCTCCTGCACGTGCTCGAACAGGTTGCTCGACAGGCGCTGGCGCTCCTGGGCTTCGTGCCGCGCATTGCCGTCGGACAAGGTGGCCTCGAGCCGGGTCGCGCGCCCGCGACGGTCGCGGTCGGTGACCAGCCACTGCACGTCGAGCCAGCGCCAGCCGTCGCCGGCGCGCGTCCGGACTTCGCGCTGGACGCGCCCCTGGCAGCCTTCGACCAGCGCGTCGAGCGCGGCCCGCATCGCCGGCCGGTCGTCGTCGTGCAGCCGGGCGAGCCACTGCGCCATCGAGGCCGAGTCCTCGCCGCTGAGCTCGCGCCACCGGGCCGACGTGCGGCCTTGGTCGCGGCCGACGCGCCACTCGGCCACCCCGAGGCCGGCCCCACCGAGCGCCTGGAGCCAGCGCCGCTCGACGCTCGCGATGTCGAGGGTGAACACATGCACCAGCAGCACCACGGCGCCGAGCGCCGCGGCGTAGAGCCAGGCCGCGGTGGCGCCGCCTGCGGCGCCGAAAGCGCCGGCGTCCAGCGCACCCGCCCAGGCCGGGACGAAGGCGGCCAGCAGCGCCGCCGGGCCGGCCAGGGCGAGGCCGCCGCTGAGCACCATCGCCGCAAGCACCGCGCCGCCGATCGCCGCCAGCGTGGGGGCGATCGACTCCGCCTGCGGCAGCGCCGCGAGCAGCAGCGTCGCCAGCGCCAGGCCGGCACCGAGGGCGAGGTTCGGTACCCGCCGCGGCGGGGCGAAGGCTCGGCGCCAGGCCTCGCCGGTGACGGCCATGCCGGCGATGGCGCCGAGCAGCAGGCCGAGCCCGCGTTGCAGGGCAGCGGCCGGCGTCGCGCCGCCGCCGGTTCCGGCAGCGCCGGCGCCGAGTGCCCAGCCGGTGGCCACGGCCCCGCCCAGCCCGACGCCGAGGGCGACGACAACGCCCAGCAGCAGGACTCCGACATCGACACGGCGCCGCAGCAGCGGGACGAAGCCGGCCCGGCGCAGCAGCAACACGGCGGCGAGGCCGCCGAGCAGGTCGCCCGCGCCGAGCGCAAGCGTGTGCGCGGCCCGGGAGCCGGGATCCAGGGCCAAGGCCGCGCTGCCGAGCGCGATGCCCCACCAGACGCCGAAGCCCCAGCGCGCCAGCGCGACATAGGCGGCGCCTGCCGGCAGCCAGGCCAGCGCGGCGTCGTTGCCGGCAACCAGGCAGAGCTTGGCGGCCAGGGCGCAGACGAGCGCGACGACCAGCCCGCGCCGCAGCTTCACCGGCGGCGGCAGCGGGGGCGGGGCGTCGGGGGTTGCGGTCATGACCGTTCGAAACGCCGATGGGGCGCGGCCCGAACGATGTTATCGAGACACCGGCGCCGCGGCACCGGGTCTCCAGACCTTCGGAATAGGGGGATGCGGGCCCCCGGGGTCAGACGGCGAACTCTTCGAGCTTGCGCCCGTTCGCCAATGCGGCCCTCAGCCATTTCGGCTGCAAACCCCGACCCGACCAGGTATCGCCGGTGGCGGCGTCGCGGTATTTCGCCGGCACCTTCGTGCCGCTGCGCTTTTTCACCGGCGCCGCTCTGGCCGCGAGATCGGCCGCGGTCAGGCCGTACTCTGTCATCAAGGCGCGGACCTTGGCGATCGCGTCGGCGCGCTCGGCGCGCTGGGCCTCGGCAATCTGCTGTTCGATCGCAGCCTTTTGCGCGAGCAGTTCGCTGACGGTGGACATCGATGGATCTCCCGGGCGGTTTCGAAGTGATTCGAATATATCAGCGCCCGGTTTCGGTCGATACCCGGTTTCACCCGAGGCCCGAGGTATCCCGGGGCCCGGAAGGCGGGCCGGCCGCCCGCCCGCGCACGCGCCACGCTCAGGACGATGGCGGTACGTAGCCGGCAGGCTGGTCGGCACCCGTGCCGAAGAAGAACTGCTCCATCTGACGCGCCAGATACTGCCTGGCGCGGGCATCGGCCAGATTCAGTCGATTCTCGTTGACGAGCATCGTCTGGTGCCGCTTCCACTGCTCGAAGGCTTCCTTGCTGACGTTGTCGTAAATCCGCCTGCCGAGTTCGCCCGGATAGGGCGGATAGTCGAGACCGGGTGCTTCCCGCTTCAGGTAGACACATTGCACCATTCGCGCCATCGATTCACTCCTCGATTTTCCGGGAAACGGGTGTTCAACCCAGACGTTTGACCAGGACCTGCGAGCGGCGGTCCCAGTTGTACTTGCGCTTGCGGGCCTCGGGCAATCGCTCGGGGTCGACCTGCACGAAACCACGCCGCAGAAACCAGTGCATCGTGCGCGTGGTCAGCACGAAGATACTGTCCAGCCCGAGCGAGCGCGCGCGCTGCTCGATGCGCTTGAGGATTCTCTCGCCGTCGCCCTGGCCCTGCACCTGCGGGGAGACCGTGAGCGCGGCCATCTCGCCGGTGCGGGCTTCCGGGTACGGGTAGAGCGCCGCGCAACCGAAGATGATGCCGTCGTGCTCGATGACGGTGTAGTTCGCGATGTCGCGCTCGATCTCGGTGCGCTCGCGACGCACCAGGGTGCCGTCGCGCTCGAAGGGCTCGATCAGCTGCAGGATGCCGCCGACGTCGTCGGCGCCGGCCTCGCGCAGGCTCTCGAGCTTCTCGTCGACCACCATCGTGCCGATGCCGTCGTGCGTGAAGACCTCGAGCAGCAGCGCGCCGTCGGTGGCGAAAGGCAGGATGTGCGAGCGCTCGACCCCGCCCTCGCAGGCGCGGATGCAGTGCTGCAGGTAGAACGCCGCGTCGTTCGGCTGGGTCGGGCTCGGCAGCGCCGCGAGCAGTTTTTTCGCGTCGGCCAGCGCGAGTTCGGTGTCGATCGCGCTTTCCGGGTCGTCGGGGGTCTCGCGGATGCCGGGCACCTCGGTCAGGAACAGCAGCTTGTCCGCCTGCAGTGCGATCGCGGTGCTGGTGGCGACGTCTTCCATCGTCAGGTTGAAGGCCTCGCCGGTGGGCGAGAAGCCGAAGGGGCTGAGCAGGGCCAGCGCGCCGCCGTCGACGGCCCGCCGGATGCCGACGGCATCGACGCGCCGCACCAGCCCGCTGTGGCGGAAGTCGACGCCGTCGACGATGCCCACCGGCCGCGCGGTGAGGAAGTTGCCGGACACCAGCCGCACCGTCGCGTTGGCCATCGGCGTGTTCGGCAGCCCCTGCGAGAACGCCGCTTCGATCTCGAAGCGCAGCTGACCGGCCGCTTCCTGTGCCGCATCGAGCGCCACCTCGTCGGTGATGCGCAGGCCGTGGCTGAAGCGCGAGACGTGGCCCTTGGCGGCCAGCTGCTCGTTCACCTGCGGCCGGAAGCCGTGCACCAGCACGAGCCGGATGCCGATCGCGTGCATGATCGCCAGGTCCTGCACGAAGGCGTTCAGCTTGCCGGCGGCGATCAGCTCGCCGGCCATCGCGACGACGAAGGTCTTGCCGCGATAGGCGTGCATGTACGGTGCCACCGCACGGAACCACGGCACGAAGGTGTGGGGGAAGACCAGGTTCATCGAGGCCAGCGCGAAGCCCGGCGATTGTGCAGCAGCGTTCGGGATTGACCGTGGCGGCCGGCGGCCCGACGATGCCGACCTCTTCCTGCCAACGAGGAGCAACGATGGATCCGTTCCAGACCGTGGGTGCCGTCAGCTGGACCGAACTGACCACGCCCGACCCCGCCGCCGCGCAGGCCTTCTACGGCGCACTGTTCGGCTGGCGCTTCCAGGCGATGGACATGGGGCAGGGCGCGTACCACGTGATCAAGGTCGGCGAGGATTCGTCGATCGGCGGCATCATGGCCACGCCGCCCGAGGCCAAGGGCATGCCGCCGATGTGGGGCGCCTACGTCACCGTGGCCGACTGCGACGCCACCGCGGCGAAGTGCACCGCGCTCGGCGGCAAGGTGTGTGTCGGGCCGATGGACATTCCCACGGTCGGCCGCTTCGCGATGCTGCAGGACCCGCAGGGCGCGACGATCTGCTGCATCGCGTACTCGCCGCCGGCGGCCTGACCGCGGCGCGCGGCGCGGGGGCGGCCCGGATAATCCGGCGCCCGTGACGAACCGCGCCGCGAACCCGGTCCCGCCGATCCGCTATCCCGAGTCGCTGCCGGTCAGCGCGCGGCGCGACGAGATTGCGCGCGCGCTGCAGCAGCACCCGGTGGTCATCGTCTGCGGCGAGACCGGCTCGGGCAAGACCACGCAGCTGCCGAAGATCGCACTGCAGCTGGGCCGCGGCCTGGGCGCCGGCGGCCACGGCCTGATCGGCCATACGCAGCCGCGGCGCATTGCCGCGAGTTCCGTGGCCAAGCGCATCGCGCAGGAGCTGGATTCGCCGCTGGGCGAGGTGGTGGGCTTCAAGGTGCGCTTCCAGGACCGGTTGCAGCCCGGCGCCTCGGTCAAGCTGATGACCGACGGCATCCTGCTCGCCGAAACGCAGACCGACCCGCTGCTGCGCGCCTACGACACGCTGATCGTCGACGAGGCGCACGAGCGCAGCCTGAACATCGATTTCCTGCTGGGCCACCTGCGGCAGATCCTGCCCCGGCGGCCGGACCTGAAGCTGGTCGTCACCTCGGCCACCATCGATGCCGAGCGCTTTGCCGCGCACTTCGCCGGCGCGCAGGGGCCGGCGCCGGTGATCCAGGTGTCGGGCCGGCTGTACCCGGTGGAAGTGCGCTGGCGGCCCTTCGAATGGAACGACGCCCCCAAGACGGCTTCGCCGTCGGCCCCCCAAGGGGGCGCGCCGCTCTTGGGGCGGCCCGGCGAGCGGCGCCGCAGCGACGGCCTGGACGAGGCCATCGCCGATGCCATCGACGAGCTGTGGCGCGATGGCGGCGCCGGTGACGTGCTGGTCTTCCTGCCCGGCGAGCGTGAGATCCGCGACGCCGCCGACCACCTGCGCCAGCACTTCGCCAAGGCGCCGCGCGGCGGGCCGGCACCGGAGGTGCTGCCGCTCTTCGCCCGACTGTCGCAGGCCGAGCAGGACCGTGTGTTCGAGCCCGGCAACGGCCGGCGCATCGTACTGGCCACCAACGTGGCCGAGACCTCGCTCACCGTGCCGGGCATCCGCTACGTGGTCGACAGCGGGCTGGCGCGGATCAAGCGCTACAGCTACCGCAGCAAGGTGGAGCAGCTGCAGATCGAGCCCATCAGCCAGGCGGCCGCCAACCAGCGCGCCGGCCGCTGCGGCCGCGTGGCCGACGGAATCTGCATCCGGCTGTACGACGAGGCCGGCTTTGCCGCGCGGCCGAAGTTCACCGACCCTGAAGTGCTGCGCTCGTCGCTGGCCGGCGTGATCCTGCGCATGAAGTCGCTGCGCCTGGGCGCGGTGGAGGACTTTCCGTTCCTGGAGGCACCGCCGCGCAAGGCGATCGCCGACGGCTACGCGCTGCTGGCCGAACTGGGCGCGGTGGACGAGGGCAACGAGCTCACCGCCACCGGCCAGGCGCTGGCGCGGCTGCCGCTGGATCCGCGCGTCGGCCGCATGATCCTGGAGGCGCGCGACCGCCAGGCGCTGCACGAGGTGCTGATCATCGCCGCCGCCCTGAGCGGGCAGGACGTGCGCGACCGGCCGCTGGAGCAGCAGCAGGCGGCCGATGAGAAACACAAACTCTTCGACGACGAGAAGTCGGAGTTCATGGGTACATGCAAGCTGTGGCACTGGATCGAGCAGGGCCGCGGCGTGCATGGCCACGCCGGGCAGAAGCACGAAGCCACCGACCAGCACAAGCTGTCCAACCGCCAGCAGGAGCAGCGCCTGCGCGAGCAGTTCATCAGCCCGCGGCGCGTGCGCGAATGGCGCGACATCCACAGCCAGCTGCACACCGTGGTGGCCGAGCACGGCTGGCGGCTCAACGGCACGCCGGCCACCTACGAGCAGATCCACCTGTCGATGCTGGCGGGGCTGCTGGGCAACATCGGCTGCAAGGCGGACGACGACGAGTGGTACCTGGGCGCGCGCGGCATCCGCTTCTGGCGCCACCCGGGCGTGAACCTGAGCAAGCGGCCGGGCCGCTGGATCGTCGCGGCCGAGCTGGTGGAAACCACGCGGCTCTACGGCCGCGGCATCGCCGCCATCGAGCCGCACTGGCTGCCGCTGATCGGCGGTCACCTGCTGAAGAAGCAGCTGCTCGAGCCGCACTGGGAGCTCAAGGCCGCCGAGGTGGTGGCGCTGGAGCGGGCCACGCTGTACGGGCTGGTGGTCTATGCCAACAAACGTGTCAACTTCGGCCGTGTGGACCCTGCCGCGGCGCGCGAGATCTTCATCCGCCATGCGCTGGTGGAGGGCGACTGGGACACCAAGCTGCCCTTCCTGGCGCACAACCGCAAGCTGATCAGTCAGGTGCAGGAGCTGGAGCACAAGAGCCGCCGCCAGGACGTGCTGGTGGACGACGCGCTGATCCATGCCTTCTACGATCAGCAGCTGCCGGCCGACGTGTGCTCGGGCGCCAGCCTGGAGCGCTGGTTCCGCGACGAGGTGAAGCGGCAGCCGAAGCTGCTGCAGCTGTCGCGCGAGGAGCTGATGCGCCACGAGGCCGCCGGCATCACCACCGAGGCCTTTCCGAAGCTGGTACGGCTGGGCGGCGTGGACTGTGCCGCCACCTACCTGCACGAACCCGGCGACGAGCGCGACGGCCTGACCGTGACCGTGCCGATCTATGCGCTGAACCAGGTTTACGACGAGCGCTGCGAGTGGCTGGTGCCGGGCATGCTGGCTCCGAAGGTGCTGGCGCTGCTGAAGAGCCTGCCGGGCAAGCCGCGCGCACGGCTGCAGCCGCTGGCCGATGCGGCCGAGGCCTTCGTGGGCGACGCACCCTTCGGACAGGGCTCCTTGACCGATGCGCTGCTGGAGGCGGTGCGCGCGCGCACACTGCTGCCGCTGCAGCGCGCCGACTTCAAGCTGGACATGGTGCCGGCGCACCTGTTCATGAACCTGCGCATCGTCGACGAGCACGGCCGTCAGCTCGGCATGGGTCGGCACCTGGCAGCGCTGAAGGCCGAGCTGGGCACGCAGGCGCGCTCGGCCTTCCAGGCGCTGGCGGCGCTCAAACGGCCGGCGCCAGCGTCACCGTCGCCCGTAGCGTCGGCCGGAGGGCAGGGCGTGCAGGCCACCGTGGCCGTGCGCGTGCCGAAGGCCGCCGCGCCGGCCGAGGCCAAGGCGCCCGAGCGCTACACCGCCTGGAGCTTCGGCGAACTGCCCGAGCTGATGGAACTGCGCCAGGGCGCACAGACGCTGATCGGCTTTCCGGCGCTGATCGACAAGGTCACGCATGTCGAGATCGAGGTCTTCGACGAGCCCGAGGTCGCCGCCGCACGGCACCGCGCCGGCCTGCGGCGGCTGGTAGCGCTGCAGATCAAGGAACCGCTGAAGTACCTGGAGAAGAACATCCCCGACCTGCAGCGCCTGGGCGCGCTGTACATGAGCCTGGGCACGCTGGAGGATCTTCGGCAGCAGATCGTCGACGTGGCGCTGGACCGGGCCTTCCTGGCCGAGCCGCTGCCCACCGACGCGCAGACCTTCGACGCGCGCGTGGCCGAAGGCCGCACGCGATTGAACTTGATCGCGCAGGAAGTGGCGCGCACGGTGGGCGCGGTGCTGGCCGAATACGCCGCGGCCAGCCGCAAGCTGAAGGATGCACGCCCGCCGAAGGAGGTGGCCGAGGACATCGCCGCACAGCTGCAGCGGCTGGTGGGCAAGCGTTTCGTCGTCGACACGCCCTATGGGCAGCTGCAGCACCTGCCGCGCTACCTAAAGGGCATCACGCTACGGGTGGACAAGCTCAAGTCCGATCCGGCACGCGACGCCGCGCGCATGGCCGAGGCGCGCATCGTCGAGGCGCGCTGGCTGAAGCGGATGATGGAGTTGAAGGGCCGCCGCGATGCACGGCTGGACGAATACCGCTGGCTGCTGGAGGAACTGCGCGTGAGCCTGTTCGCGCAGGAACTGCGCACGCCGCAGCCGGTCAGCAGCAAGCGGCTGGACAAGGCGTGGGCTCAGCTGTCGAGCTGAGCCCAGGGGCCTTGCCGATGAGCCACCGCCTCGGCCACGCGGTTCAGCAGATCAGCGGCACGACCTCGATCTCGTCGGACTCTTCGATCGCAAAGTCGAAGGACTGCGGCACGATGAGCTGCGAGCCGCGACGCACGTGGAACGCGAGATGTCCATGCTCGCCGAAAATGTTCTCCTCGATCGCCCGGAAGACCGGTGCATGGTTGGTGGCTTCGATGGGCAGGCCCACGACCCGCCCATAGTCCAGCGCGCATTCGAGCAGTGTCCGCCCGCAGACAGGAATGCGTTCGCACAGTGGCTCGTTGCCCGGCTGGACGGAACTGTTGAACGAGTGCAACGGGTCACGGATCAGCATCATCGGCATGGCAGCCTCCCTCGCTTCGGGCCACCACCGACACCGCCATTGCAGGTCTGTACTCTTCGCAGTTCTGGTCGACCAGCATGGCGGTGACGCAGGCAGCGTTGGCATTCATGCCGACCACAGGGTTTGGGGAACCGTGTCTGGTGCGAAGCATGAGTTTTAGATTGTCAAGCAAGTCAACTTTCGCAATGCGAAGATTTTGGAGATCGGCTCGCAGCCAGCCGATGTGCCCGAGCCGTCCACTTGGGGCATGCCTCATGCCGGAACCGGAAGGCCTGGCTCAGCTGGCGAGCCGAGCCAGGCTTCGCGGTGCGGGCCGACGCGAGGGCTCACGGGCGCCACCGCAGTCGCCGATCACCTGGGTGCGAGCTGGCGGTTCCGGCAGAATGCCTCCCAGATTCGAGGAGTCCACCGTCATGGGCCGCTGGTATCGATTGCTGGTGCTCTGCTCTTCGCTGCTGGCCGGCGCGGCGTCCACGGCCGCGGCGCAACCGTCCGGGGCGGGGCCGATCCCGGCGGAGGCCTTCTTCAAGCCGGCCAAGCTCGAACGCGCCGCACTCTCGCCGTCCGGGCGCTGGGTGGCCTTCGTCACCGGTGCGCCGAACGGCCGGAACGTGCTGGTGACCTTCGACGTCGGCACCTGGAAGCCGCTGGCGGCGGTTGCCTACTACGACAACGCCGATATCGCCCGGTTCCAATGGGTCAACGACGCCAAGCTGGTGTACTCGCTGGTGGATCGGCAGCGCGGCGGCGCGGCGCAGGTCGAGGGCGCCGGCCTGTTCAGCGTCGGCCGCGACGGCAGCGAACCGCGGGCGCTGGTGTACCGGGGCAGGCCACGCGCGAGCGACCGGCGCGCCGGACGCGAGCCGCTGGCCTACAACCATCGGCTGCTGGCCGTGCCGCGGGGCAATGGCGACGAGGTGATCGTCGGCGAGATCCGCTACGACCAGGAGGACCGGTTCAAGGAGCTTCTGGCCAAGCGCCTGCACGTCGGCACCGGCGCGGTCGGCAACCTGGCGGCCGGCACGCCGCCTGGGGTCTGGGCGTGGTGGTTCGACGGAGACGGCAGACCCCGGCTGATCCTGACGCGGCAGAAGGGTGTCGACGCGCTGCACTGGCACGGTGCCGGCGCGGATGCCGGCTGGCAGTTGCTGCAAAGCTATTCATCGCTCGCGCCGCCGTACGAGCCGCTGCAGGTGGACGGCGAGGTGGGCGTCCTGGCCAGCGCGCACGACGACGACGGCTTCGGCCAGCTGCTCCAGTTGCAGCCTGGACCCGACGGCCTGCGCACGACCCGGCTCGTCTCGACGCCGGGCTTCGACTTCGACGGCCGCGGCGTCTTCGATCCGGAATCGGGGCGCCTGCTCGGCTATCGGGTCTTGACCGATGGCGAGACCACGGTCTGGAAAGATCCGGCGATGGCCGCCTTGCAGAAGGAGGCCGACGCGCGCTGGCCGGCGCACACGGTCCGGCTCAACTGCGTGCGCTGCACCGAACCGGACCGGACCGTGCTGGCGCGGATCTGGTCCGACTCGGATCCCGGCTCGTACTGGATCCATTCGGCCGCGGACCGGCGCTGGCGGCAGCTGGGCGAAGTACGGCCGGAGATCGACCCGAAGCGGATGGGACGAACCGGCTTTCACCGGATCCGCGCGCGGGACGGCCTGGAGCTGCCGGTGTGGATCACGCGCCCCGCCGGGGCCGACGGCACGGCGCGCGCGGCGGTCGTGCTGGTGCACGGCGGGCCCTGGGTGCGCGGCCGGGCGTGGGCATGGTCCGACGAAGCGCAGTTCCTCGCGTCGCGGGGCTACGTCGTGATCGAGCCCGAGTACCGCGGCAGCACCGGCTACGGACTGAAGTGGTATCGGGCCGGCTGGAAGCAATGGGGCCGGGCGATGCAGGACGACCTCGCCGATGCGGTGGGCTGGGCCGTGCAGAAGAGCTGGGTCGATCCGAAGCGGGTCTGCATCGCCGGCGCCAGCTACGGTGGCTACGCAGTGCTGATGAGCCTGATCCGGCACCCGGACCTGTACCGCTGCGGGGCGGCTTGGCTCGCCGTCACGGACCCGCGGCAGCTGATGGCGTGGCAGCGCGACAGCGACATGCATCAGGAATATCGGGACCATCACCTGCCGACGTTGATCGGCGACCCCGCGACCGAGGCGGCCATGCTGGACGAAGCCACGCCCGCACTGCATGCGGACAAGATCCGGGCGCCGCTGCTGCTGGCGTACGGCGGGGGCGACAGCCGCGTTCCGCCCGCGCACGGCACGCAGTTGCGCGAGGCGCTGGACAAGGCCGGCCGGCCGCCGGAGTGGATCTGGTATGCGGACGAGGCGCACGGCTGGTTCAAGCTCGAGTCACAGGTCGACTTCGCAAACCGGCTCGAGTCGTTCCTGGCACGCCACCTTCAGTGAGGGCCCGCGGCGGGCGGCAACGGCCCGCGCACCCGCAGGCGCGGCCTCGGGGCGGACGTGCAGGCAGGATTGGGCGGCTGACGAGTACGGCGGCGCTGCGCCCGCCGAACGGCCCGTCGGCGCTGCGCCCGCCGGGACCGGTGGCTCGCGGCCCGTGACCTGCCGGGGCAGCGTGTTGACCGGGCTCAAGCGGCGTCCCGGTCGAGGTCCGCAGAATGCGCGCATCCACCGAGAGCGAGATGAGGCGACGATCCACCCTCCTGCTGGGCACCCTGCTGCTGGCGGCCACCTGCGGCGCGCAGCCGCGCACCGAGCCGATGCCCGGCGACTTCGTCATCGTCGACGGCCGGGTCGATCGCGGCACCTACGCCGGCTGGAAGCTGTTCCACACCAGTTGCCACGGCTGCCACGGCGTCGGCGGCGTCGGCACCGACATCGCACCGAACCTGGTGCAGAAGATCGGCAACTACACGCCGCGCGGCTTCGCGACCAAGGTGCTCACCAGCTACCGGATCGTGCCGATCTCGCCCGACAGCGGCCCGCCGGAGTCGACGGCCGAGCGCGAGGCGCTGCTCGAGCTGGTGATGAAGCGCGAGCGCCTGGACCGCGGCCAGCCGCTGATGCCGGCGTGGGACACCGACGCCGAGGTGCCGGTGCACGTGCTCGACATCTACGCCTACCTGAACGCGCGCGCCGAAGGCGGGCTCGGGCCGGGCAAGCCGAAGCCGCTGCCGCCGGCCAAAGCGCGCTGAGGCCAGTCCGGCGCCGCGCGCCGGCGGCGGTGCGCATCAGGCGGTGGCCGACACCTGCGGCTGGCCGAGCGCGCGCAGCAGGTCGCGCACGAACTGCGCACGGTCCGCCGGCGCGGACAGCTCTCGCTCGATGCGCAGCTTGTGATTGCCGGCGAGCCGGATGTGCCGGTTCTTCTGCACCAGCTCAATGATGCGCTGCGGCTCCACCGGCGGATCCGGACGGAAGGCCACGGTCATCAGCTTCGGCCCGGCGTCGATCTTCTGCACGCCGTAGGGCCTGGCGAGCACGCGCAGCCGGTGCGTGTCGAACAGCGTCTGGCCCTGCGCCGGCAGCTTGCCGAAGCGGTCGGTGACCTCCTCCAGCAGCGCGTCGATGTCGGCCGCCTTGTCAGCCAGCGCGAGCCGCTTGTACAGGCTCAGGCGCACGTGCACGTCGCCGCAGTAGGCATCGGGCAGCAGCGCCGGCGCGTGCAGGTTGACCTCGGTCGCGGCGCCGAAGAGGCCGCCGAGCGGGTTCAGCAGGTCCGGCTCGCGGCCGGCCTTCAGCGACCGCACCGCTTCGGCCAGCATGTCGTTGTAGAGCTGGAAACCGACCTCCATCATGTTGCCGCTCTGGTTCTCGCCGAGCACCTCGCCGGCGCCGCGGATCTCGAGGTCGTGCATCGCCAGGTAGAAGCCCGAGCCCAGCTCCTCCATGTCCTGGATCGCCTGCAGCCGCTGCGCCGCCTGCCGGGTCAGGCTGTCGACCTCGGGCACCAGCAGGTAGGCGTAGGCCTGGTGGTGGCTGCGGCCGACCCGGCCGCGCAGCTGGTGCAGCTGCGCCAGGCCGAACTTGTCGGCGCGCGTGATCACGATCGTGTTCGCGCTCGGCACGTCGATGCCGGTCTCGATGATCGTCGAGCACAGCAGCAGGTTGTGGCGCTGGGCGACGAAGTCGCGCATCACGCGCTCCAGCTCGCGCTCGGGCATCTGGCCGTGCGCGATCGCGATCCGCGCCTCCGGCACCAGCTCGGCCAGCTTGGCGCGGCGGTGTTCGATGGTCTCGACCTCGTTGTGCAGGAAGTAGACCTGGCCGCCGCGCTTCAGCTCGCGCAGCACCGCCTCGCGGATCGTGCCGCTGCTTTCGTTGCGGACGAAGGTCTTGATCGCCAGCCGGCGCTGCGGCGCGGTGGCGATCACCGACAGGTCGCGCAGGCCTTCGAGCGCCATGCCCAGCGTGCGCGGGATCGGCGTCGCGGTCAGCGTCAGCACGTCGACCTCGGCGCGGAAGGCCTTGATCGCCTCCTTGTGGCGGACGCCGAAGCGGTGCTCCTCGTCGACGATCAGCAGGCCGAGGCGCGCGAACTTGACGTCGCTCGACAGCAGCTTGTGCGTGCCGACGACGATGTCGATCGTGCCGGCGGCCAGCCCGTCGAGCGCGGCCTTGACCTCCTTGCCGCTGCGAAAGCGCGACAGCTCGGCCACCTTCACCGGCCACTGCGCGAAGCGGTCGACCAGCGTCTGGTAGTGCTGCTCGGCGAGCAGCGTGGTCGGCGCGAGCAGCGCCACCTGCTTGCCGCCGTGCACCGCGACGAAAGCGGCGCGCAGCGCGACCTCGGTCTTGCCGAAGCCGACATCGCCGCAGACCAGCCGGTCCATCGGCTTCGGGCTGATCAGGTCCTGGATCACGGCGTGGATCGCGGCGCGCTGGTCCGGCGTCTCCTCGAAGCCGAAGCTGGCGGCGAAGGCCTCGTAGTCGTGCGCGCTGAAGCGGTGCGCCAGGCCTTCGCGCGCGGCGCGCTGCGCGTACAGGGCCAGCAACTCGGCCGCGGTGTCGCGCACCTGCTCGGCGGCCTTGCGCCGCGCCTTGTCCCACTGGCCGGAACCGAGCCTGTGCAGCGGCGCTTCGTCGGCGCTGACGCCGGTGTAGCGGCCGATCAGGTGCAGCTGGCTGACCGGCACGTACAGCGTCGCCTGATCGGCGTAGCTCAGGTGCAGGAACTCGTTCGGCCCGTCGCCGGTGTCGATGTTGACCAGCCCCTGGTAGCGGCCGATGCCGTGCTGCACGTGCACCACCGGGTCGCCGACCTTCAGCTCGGCCAGGTCCTTGATCAGCGCGTCGACGCTGCTGGTCTGCTCCTGCTTGCGCCGGCGCCGCGCCTCGCGCGTGCTGCCGAACAGCTCGGTCTCGGTGACGAACTGGATCGACACGCCGGCGTCGGGCTCGAGCCAGTGGAAGCCGGCAGCGAGCGGCGCCGCCGCCATCGCGACCTTCTCGTCGCCGGCGACGAAGTCGGCGAGCGTAGCCACGGTCGGCACCTGGATGCGGTGGTCGCGCAGCAGGTCGAGCAGGCTCTCGCGCCGACCTTCGCTCTCGGCCAGCAGCAGCACCCGGTGCGGCGTGGCCGCGAGATGGCGCTCGAGCGCGGCCAGCGGCTCCGGCGCGCCGCGTTCGACCGCCACGTCCGGCAGCGGGCGCGCCCAGTCGGCCTCCCCGCGGCCGCGCAGGGCGAGCGTCGCGAACTCGGCCGTGCGCGCGAAGAACTCGTCGGGCTTCAGGAACAGCGCCTCCGGCGGCAGGATCGGCCGCTCGGGGTCGTGCTGCAGGAAACGGTGGCGCTCGCGCGTGTCGGCCCAGAACTGCTGCAGCGCGTCGTCGACCTCGCCGTGCAGCGCGACCGACGCCTGTTCGCCGACGTGGTCGAGGATCGTCGCGGTCGCGTCGAAGAACAGCGGCAGGTAGTACTCGATGCCGGGGCCGGCGAGGCCGGCGCCGATGTCCTTGTACAGCCGCGCGCGGGTCGGGTCGCCCTCGAGCCGCTCGCGCCAGCGCGCGCGGAAGGCCTGGCGCGCGGCCTCGTCGAGCGGGAACTCGCGCCCGGGAAGCAGCCGCACCTCGGGCACCGGGTACAGGCTGCGCTGCGTGTCGGGGTCGAAGGTGCGGATCGAGTCGACCTCGTCGCCGAACAGGTCCACCCGGTACGGCACCGGCGAGCCCATCGGGAACAGGTCGATCAGGCCGCCGCGCACCGCGTACTCGCCCGGCGACACCACCTGGCTCACGTGGCTGTAGCCGGCGAGCGTCAGCTGGGCCTTCAGCGCCGCTTCGTCGAGCCGAGTCTTCTGCCTGAAGTGGAAGGTGGTCGCGGCGATGAACGACGGTGGCGCGATGCGCATCGCCGCGGTGGCGGCCGCGAGCACGATGACGTCCAAGGCGCGGCTGCGCAGCCGCCACAACGTGGCCAGGCGTTCGGACACCAGGTCCTGGTGCGGTGAGAACGCGTCGTAGGGCAGCGTCTCCCAGTCCGGGAAGGTCGCGATCCGCAGCGCCGGCGCGAAGAAGCCGATCTCGTCGGCCAGGCGCGGCATGTCCGCCGGCTCGGCCGTGACGACGACCAGCGCTTCGCCCGCGGCCGCCCGCGCCTGCGCGTGGCGCGCGAGCAGCAGCGCGTCGGCGGAGCCGACGGGCCGCGGCAGCGTGAAGCGCTTGCCGCGCGGGATCGGGGGCAACGAAAGACTCACCGGCGAGACAACACAAAACGCCCCGCAGCGCAGGTCTGCGGGGCGGCGGCCGGATTCTAGGCAGCGGCGCGGCGGGCGGCGCGAGTGCGTGCACCGACCATCGCAAGGTCGGCCGGGCCCATGGCGCATCGGGCGGGCGTGGCGGC
>JAFLDG010000004.1 GCA_017302495.1 Burkholderiales bacterium | reverse complement strand
GGCTTCCGCGGCAGCGGTTTCGTCGCCGGCGGCGGCAACCTGGTGGTCACGAACGCGCACGTGCTGCCCGATGCGCTGCCGCCCGGCGGCAGCGAGGGCACGCTGGCGGTGGTGGTGCCGGGGGCCGCCGACGAGGCGGGCCGGCTGCGCGCGGCGCAACTGGCCGGCATCGACCGCGCGCACGACCTGGCGCTGCTGCGCATCGACGGCGCGCCGCTGGCCCCGCTGCCGCTCGGCGCCGATGCGCCGGTGGCGGAGGGGCGCGCGGTGGCGATCATCGGCTTCCCGATCGGCGGCGCGCTCGGCTTCACGCCGGTCACGCACCGCGGCATCGTGTCGTCGGTAACCGGCATCGCGCTGCCGGCGCCTTCGGCCGGCGACCTGAATCCGCAGGCCGTGCGCCGGCTGCGCAGCGGCAGCTTCGACATCTACCAGCTCGATGCCACCGCGTACCCGGGCAACAGCGGCGGCCCGGTGATCGATGTCGACAGCGGCCGCGTGATCGCCGTCATCAACATGGTGCTGGTCAAGGGCAGCAAGGAGACGGCGCTGCAGCATCCGTCGGGCATCAGCTACGCGGTGCCGGTGCGCTTCGCGAACGAGCTGCTGAAGGGCCGTTGACGGCCGCCGGCCACCGCACGCCCGCGCGTGCGCGTCGCCCCGCGCTTCAGTGCGCGGGCCCTGGGACCTGGTAGCGCTTGCGGATCTCGCCGGCGGCGTCCACGCTCTCGAGGTGGACACCGAAACCCCACAGCCGCGCGACGTGCTTCAGCACCTCGTGCGCACCTTCGTGCAGCGGCCGGCCGTTGTGCTGGAAATGGCGCAGCGTCAGCGAGCGATCGCCGCGCAGGTTGACGTTCCAGACCTGGATGTTCGGCTCGCGCGAGCCGAGGTCGTACTGCCGCGACAGCGCCTCGCGCACGCGGCGGTAGCCGCTGTCGTCGTGGATCGCCGCGACCTCGAGCTCGTCCTCGTGCTCGTCGTCGACGATCGAGAACAGCCGCATCTCGCGCATCAGGCGCGGGCTCAGGAACTGGCCGACGAAGCTCTCGTCCTTGTAGTTGCGCATCGCCTGGTCGAGCGCCGGCAGCCAGGGCGTGCCGGCGATCTCGGGGAACCACTGCCGGTCCTCGTCGGTCGGGTGCTCGCAGATCCGCTGGATGTCGTTGTACATCGCGAACCCGAGCGCGTAGGGGTTGATGCCGCTGTAGGCCCGATGGCCGACCGGCGGCTGGTAGATCACGTTGGTGTGCGACTTCAGCCACTCGATCATCACGCCGTCGGTGAGCCAGCCGTCGTCGTACATCGTGTTCAGCAGCTTGTAGTGCCAGAAGGTGGCCCAGCCCTCGTTCATCACCTGCGTCTGGCGCTGCGGGTAGAAGTACTGCGCGACCTTGCGCACGATGCGCACGATCTCGCGCTGCCAGGGTTCGAGCAGCGGCGCGTTCTTCTCGATGAAGTACAGCAGGTTCTCCTGCGGCTCCTCGGGGAAGCGCCGGGTCTCGGCCGCGGCCTCCTTCTCGGCCTTGCGCGGCAGGGTGCGCCACAGGTCGTTGACCTGCTGCTGCGCGTAGGCCTCGCGGTCCTTGCGGTCGGCCAGTTCCTGCGCCAGGCTCTTGCGGCTCGGCCGGCGGTAGCGGTCGACGCCGTGGTTGGCCAGCGCGTGGCAGCTGTCGAGGATGTCCTCGACCGCTTCCAGGCCGTGCTTCTCCTCGCACTTGGCGACGTAGTCCTTCGCGTAGACCAGGTAGTCGATGATCGACGACGCGTCGGTCCACATGCGGAACAGGTAGTTGCCCTTGAAGAAGCTGTTGTGGCCGTAGGCGGCATGGGCGATCACCAGCGCCTGCATCGCCATCGTGTTCTCCTCCATCAGGTAGCTGATGCAGGGATTGGCGTTGATGACGATCTCGTAGGCCAGGCCCATGTGGCCGCGCTTGTAGCTCTTCTCGGTGGCGATGAACTCCTTGCCGTAGCTCCAGTGGCGGTAGTTCACCGGCATGCCCACGCTGGCGTAGGCATCCATCATCTGCTCGGCGGAGATGATCTCGAGCTGGTTCGGGTAGGTGTCGAGGCCGAAGCGCTCGGCGGTGGCCCGGATCACGGCGTGGTACTGCTCGATCAGCTCGAAGGACCAGTCGCTCGGTCCCGGCAGCGCTTCGGCCGGCCGCTCGCGCTGCGGCAGCGGCGCGGCCAGGGCCGCTTTCGGCGTCGGGGCGTTCACCGGCTCGTCCTCCTCAGGCCGCCTTCGCGCCTTCCTTCTTGAACAGGTCGCGGAAGACCGGATAGATCTGCGACACGTCGGTCGCCTTGCGCATCGCGAAGTGCGCGAACCGCGGCGGCAACTGCGCGTACTCGTCCCAGAGGTTCTGTTCTTCCTCGGCCACCTGCACGTACGCATAGTAGCGGCACAGCGGCAGCAGCCGCTCGGCCAGCAGTTCGCGGCAGCGGCCGCTGTCGTGGTGCCAGTTGTCGCCGTCGCTCGCCTGCGCGCCGTAGATGTTCCACTCCGCGGGCGAGTAGCGCGCGCGGATGATCTCCTCCATCAGCACGAGGGCGCTCGACACCACGGTGCCGCCGGTCTCGCGCGCGTGGAAGAAGTTGTCCTCGTCCACTTCCTGCGCCTGCGTGTGGTGGCGGATGAAGACCAGGTCGATCTTGTCGTAGTGCCGGGTCAGGAACAGGTAGAGCAGGATGAAGAAGCGTTTCGACAGCTCCTTGCGCCCCTCGTCCATCGAGCCCGAGACGTCCATCAGGCAGAACATCACCGCCTTGCTCGTCGGCACCGGCACGCGGATGCGGCTGCGGTAGCGCAGGTCGATCGGGTCGAGGAAGGGGATGCGCGCGATGCGCGCCCGCAGCGCGCCGATCGCGGCCTCGAGCTCCTTGATGCGTTCGCGCTTCGCCTCGTCCTTCGGCGCGGCCAGCAGCGTGTCCAGCTCCTCCTGCAACGCGCGCAACTCGGCCCGCGCATTGGCGCCGATCGCGATCCGGCGGCCGATCGCCCCGCGCATCGAGCGCACGACGTGCAGGTTGTTCGGCGTGCCGTCGCTGGTGAAGCCGGCGCGGTGGTACTTCCACTCCGGCGTCTCGGCGAGCTGCGTGCGCACCAGGTTCGGCAGCGCCAGGTCCTCGAAGAAGACCTGCATGAACTCCTCCTTGCTGAGGGTGAAGACGAAGTCGTCCTCGCCCTCGCCGGAGTCGCTGGCCTGGCCCTTCCCGCTGCCCTGCCCGCCGCCGCCCTTGGGCCGCTCGATCCGGTCGCCGCGTATGTACTCGCGGTTGCCCGGATGCACGACCTCGCGGATGCCGCCCTGGCCGTGGCCGAAGACCGGCTCGCTCAGGTCCTTCTTCGGGATCTGCACGTCCTCGCCGCGCTCGACATCGCGGATGCTGCGGCCGTCGATCGCGCGCTTGACCGCCTCGCGCACCTGCTGCTTGTAGCGGCGCAGGAAACGCTCGCGGTTGCCGATCGACTTGTTGCGGCCGGCGAGGCGGCGATCGATGATGTGCTGGCGCATCACGCCCCCATCAGCTGCTCTTCCTGACGCGCAGGTACCACTCGCACAGCAGCCGCACCTGCTTCGGCGTGTAGCCTTTGGCGACCATGCGGGTGACGAAGTCCTCGTGCTTCTTCGCCTCGTCGGCGCTGGCCTTGGCGTTGAAGCTGATCACCGGCAGCAGCTCCTCGGTGTTCGAAAACATCTTCTTCTCGATCACCGTGCGCAGCTTCTCGTAGCTCGTCCAGACCGGGTTGTTGCCCTGGTTGTTGGCGCGCGCGCGCAGCACGAAGTTGACGATCTCGTTGCGGAAGTCCTTCGGGTTCGCGATGCCGGCCGGCTTCTCGATCTTCTCGAGTTCCGCGTTCAGCGCGCCGCGGTCGAAGACCTCGCCGGTGTCGGTGTCGCGGTACTCGTGGTCCTGGATCCAGTAGTCGGCGTAGGTGACGTAGCGGTCGAAGATGTTCTGGCCGTACTCGCTGTAGCTCTCGAGGTAGGCGGTCTGGATCTCCTTGCCGATGAACTCGGCGTAGCGCGTGGCGAGGTGCTCCTTGATGAACGCGGTGTACTTCTGTTCCAGCTCGGGCGGGAACTGCTCGCGCTGGATCTGCTGCTCCAGCACGTACATCAGGTGCACCGGGTTGGCGGCGACTTCGGTGCTGTCGAAGTTGAAGACCTTGCTGATGATCTTGAAGGCGAAGCGCGTCGACACCCCGCTCATGCCTTCGTCGACGCCGGCGTAGTCGCGGTACTCCTGGTAGCTCTTCGCGCGCGGGTCGGTGTCCTTCAGGTTCTCGCCGTCGTAGATCAGCATCTTGCTGAACAGCGAGGAGTTCTCCGGCTCCTTCAGCCGGGTCAGCACCGCGAACTGCGCCATCATCTTCAGCGTTCCCGGCGCGCAGGTCGCGTGGTGCAGCGACGAGTTGCGCAGCAGCTTCTCGTAGATGTGGATCTCTTCGGAGACGCGCAGGCAGTACGGCACCTTGACGATGTAGACGCGGTCGAGGAAGGCCTCGTTGTTCTTGTTGTTGCGGAAGGTCTTCCACTCGCTCTCGTTGCTGTGGGCGAGGATGATGCCGTCGAAGGGGATCGCGCCGAAGCCCTCGGTGCCCTTGAAGTTGCCCTCCTGCGTCGCCGTCAGCAGCGGGTGCAGCACCTTGATCGGCGCCTTGAACATCTCGACGAACTCGAGCAGACCCTGGTTCGCCAGGCACAGGCCGCCGGAGTAGCTGTACGCGTCCGGGTCGTCCTGGGCGTAGGTCTCGAGCTTGCGGATGTCGACCTTGCCGACCAGCGAGCTGATGTCCTGGTTGTTCTCGTCGCCCGGTTCCGTCTTGCACACCGCGATCTGCTTCAGGATCGACGGGTAGCGCTTGACGACCTTGAACTTGCGGATGTCGCCGCCGAACTCCTCGAGCCGCTTGACCGCCCACGGGCTCAGGATCCGGCTCAGGTAGCGGCGCGGGATGCCGTACTCGTTCTCCAGGATCGGTCCGTCCTCGTCGGGGTCGAACAGGCCGAGCGGCGACTCGTTCACCGGCGAGCCCTTGATCGCGTAGAACGGCACGTCCTGCATCAGCTGCTTCAGCCGCTCGGCGATCGAACTCTTGCCGCCGCCGACCGGCCCGAGCAGATACAGCACCTGCTTCTTCTCCTCCAGGCCCTGCGCCGCGTGGCGGAAGTACGAGACCACCTGCTCGATCGAGTCCTCCATGCCGTAGAACTCGGCGAAGGCCGGGTAGAGCTTGATGACCTTGTTCGCGAAGATGCGCGACAGCCGCGGGTCGTTGCGGGTGTCGATGGTCTGCGGCTCGCCGATCGCCTTGAGCATGCGCTCGGCGGCGGTGGCGTAGGCGAGCGGGTTGCGCTTGCACTCGGCGAGGTAGTCCTCGAGGGACAGTTCCTCCTCGCGCGTGCGCTCGTAGCGGGCGGTGAAATGGCTGATCACGTCCATGCGGATCTCCTCGATCGGACCGTGGCGCCGCGCGCTCGTGCGCACGGCACCACTGGGAAGTTGTGATGAAGTCCCGGCTTGACTGGCCCGGGCTCCATCAGAGCTTTCCGGTCTGGAGATTCCGTCGTGTCAGCGTCCGATCCCGTTGTCAGCTTCGCCCAAACGCGTCGCGTCGATGCCTCGATCAGAACCCCGGTCTGCACCCAATTGCCGAGGACATGCAACTCGCGCGCCCGATCGATCCCCGGCACGATAACGCAGCGGGCGCGGCAACGGTCGACATCGGGGCATCGGGGCATACACCAATCGCGTGCATGGCGGCGCGGGCGCCGGCCGATGCACCAAAGGCGTGACGCGCGGGCCCGCGGTGAGCGCAAGCCTGATGTCATGCGCCGGCCCTAAGCTCGTGGGTCTCCTGCTTGGGTCGAAGATTCCACCATGAGCGAACGCATTCCCGCCACCCTGATCCCCGGCGACGGCATCGGCCCGGAAATCGTCGATGCGACGCTGGCTGCGCTCGATGCGCTGGGCGCGCCATTCGAATGGGACCGGCAGGTGGCCGGGCTGGCCGGGGTCAAGGCCGAGGGCGACCCGCTGCCGGCGGCGGCGCTGGACAGCATCCGCCGCACGCGGCTCGCGCTGAAGGGGCCGCTCGAGACGCCGTCCGGCGGCGGCTACCGCTCGTCGAACGTGCGGCTGCGCGAGGAGTTCCAGCTCTACGCCAACCTGCGGCCGGTGCGCACGCTGGTGCCCGGCGGCCGCTTCGACAAGATCGACCTCGTCGTCGTGCGCGAGAACCTCGAGGGCCTGTACATCGGCCACGAGCACTACGTGAAGATCGACGACGACCCGCACGCGGTGGCGATGGCCACCGGCATCAACACGCGCGCGGGCTGCCGTCATATCCTGGACTTCGCCTTCGAGCATGCGATCGCCACCGGCCGCAGGAAGGTGACGATCGTGCACAAGGCCAACATCATGAAGGCCCTGACCGGGATCTTCAAGGAGACCGCCGAACAACTGTACGAGCAGAAATACAAGGGCCGGATCGCGATGGACACGGTCATCGTCGACGCCTGCGCGATGAAGCTGGTGATCGACCCGTGGCAGTTCGACGTGCTGGTCACGACCAACCTGTTCGGCGACATCCTGTCCGACCTGGTCGCCGGCCTGGTCGGCGGCCTCGGCATGGCGCCGGGCGCGAACATCGGCGCCGACGCGGCGATCTTCGAGGCTGTCCACGGCTCGGCGCCCGACATCGCCGGCAAGGGGCTGGCGAATCCGATCGCGCTGCTGCTGGCCGCGGCGATGATGCTCGAACATGTCGGGCGCCACGAACTCGCGGCCCGGCTGCGGCAGGCGATCGACCGGACGCTGAATGTCGATCAGGTGCGCACCGGCGACCTCGGCGGCCGGGCCTCGACCGCGGCGTTCACGCAGGCGCTGGTCGCGCGCATCCGCAACGGTTGAGCGGCCTCGACGGTTGCGGTGCGGCCCGGCGCGGGTTCGAGGCCGGCCGGCGACCGAGGCGCGATCGGCGACAGGCCGCTGCGACCTGTTGGCCCACCGGCCAGGCGGGCCCGCCGGGGCACCGCCCGGGCCCGGGGCGCTTCAGTCGCCGGCCACGCCGAGCCGGGCGAGAAGCCCGTTCAACTGCTCGAGCGAATCGAAACCGATCGCGATCTCGCCCTGCTCGCCGCGCTTCGTGCGGCGCCGCACGCGAATGTCCACCGGCGCCGCCAGCTGGTCGGC
This sequence comes from Burkholderiales bacterium, assembly GCA_017302495.1. Lineage (GTDB taxonomy): Bacteria > Pseudomonadota > Gammaproteobacteria > Burkholderiales > Burkholderiaceae_C > Rubrivivax. Next base: position 30,828 of record JAFLDG010000004.1, on the reverse strand, counting down.
CAGCCGCTCCTCGAGTCGCGCCAGGTCGCGCGGCTTGTCCTTCTTCACCCGCAGCAGCGGCGCCTGGCGGCCGGCCGTGGGCTCGGCGCGGGCCACCAGCCGCTCGGCTTCACGCACCGACAGCTGGCGCGCCACGACCTCGTTCGCGCGCAGGATCTGCTGCGCGCCGTCCAGCGCGAGCAGCGCGCGCGCATGGCCCATGTCGAGGTCGCCAGCGAGCAGCATCTGCTGCACCGGCTCGGCCAGCTGCAACAACCGCATCAGGTTGCTCGCGGCACTGCGCGAGCGGCCGACCGCCCGCGCCGCCTGGTCGTGGGTCAGGCCGAACTCGCTGACCAGCCGCTGCAGGCCCTGCGCCTCCTCCAGCGGGTTCAGATCCTCGCGCTGCATGTTCTCGATCAGCGCCATCACCGCGGCCGACTCGTCGGGCACCTCGCGCACCAGCACCGGCACCTCGTCGAGCCCGGCCAGCTTCGCCGCCCGGACGCGGCGCTCGCCGGCGATGATCTCGTAGGCCGGCGCGGCGCCGGGGCCGGCCACCGGCCGCACCAGCACCGGCTGCATCACGCCCTGGCTCTTGATGCTCTCGGCCAGTTCGTACAGCGCGCCCTCGTCGATGCGGGTGCGCGGCTGGTAGCGGCCGGGCTGCAGCTGTGTCAGCCGCAGCGTCGTCGGCGCCTGCCCGGCCGGGGCCTCGCTGACCTTCGGGCCGAGCAGCGCCTCGAGGCCGAGGCCGAGGCCCTTCGGTTTTTTCGTGACCATGCGGGCATTGTCGGCCATCGTCGGCCGATGCCGTTATGCTGCCGGCGGAAGCGGCGGCAAACGGAGCGCAGCAATGAAACCGAAGATCTACGTCGATGGCCAGGAAGGCACGACCGGCCTGCGGATCCACGAGATGCTGGCCGGCCGCGGCGATCTGGACGTGCTGAGCATCGATCCGGCGCGCCGCAAGGACCCGGCTGAGCGTGCGCGGCTGCTGAACGCCGCCGACGTGGCCTTCCTGTGCCTGCCGGACGACGCCGCACGCGAGGCGGCGTCGATGGTGACGAATCCGCGCACCTGCCTGATCGATGCGAGCACCGCGCACCGGACGTCGCCCGACTGGGTCTTCGGCCTGCCCGAGTTGGCATCGGGGCAGCGCGAGCGAATCCGCGGCGCGCGGCGCATCAGCAACCCGGGCTGCCACGCCAGTGCTTTCATCCTCCTGCTGCGGCCGCTGGTCGATGCCGGGCTGGTGCCGGCCGCGCTGCCGGTGTCGGCGACGTCGATCACCGGCTATTCGGGTGGCGGCCGGAAGATGATCGAGTCGTACGAGCGCGGTGGCGACGAGCGGCTGCGCGCCCCCCGGCCCTATGCGCTGGCGCTGAAGCACAAGCACCTGCCGGAGATGCAGCAGCACACGGGCCTGGCGGCGCCGCCGCTGTTCCTTCCGGTGGTCGGCAATTTCTACAAGGGCCTGGCGGTGACGGTGCCGCTGCACCTGGCGCAACTGGCGCCGGGCTGCGACGGTGCGGCGCTGCAGCGAGCGCTTGCCGAACGTTACGCCGGCGAGCGCTTCATTCGCGTCCAGCCGCTCGGCGACCCCGAGGTGCTGCAGGCCGGCGGCGGGTACTTCGACGTCATGGCCTGCAACGACACGAACCGGGTCGACCTGTTCGTCTTTGCGAACGAACGCCAGGCGCTGCTGATCGCCCGGCTCGACAACCTCGGCAAGGGCGCGAGCGGCGCCGCGGTGCAGGCGATGAATGTCCGGCTCGGCTTCGACGAGGGCACCGGGTTGTAGCCGCTGCCGGACGCGGCGCCCTCAGGTCGGGGCTTCCGAGTCGGATCGGTAGTGGTAGCGGTACGCGTCGACGAAGCCGAGGCGTCGGTAGACCGCTCGTGCGGCGGCATTGCCCGCCTCCACCTGCAGATAGGCCGTCTCGGCCCCGGTGGCATGTGCGTCCGCCAGCAGTTGCCGGCACAGCAGCCCGGCGAGACCCCGGTTGCGATACGCCTCGCGTGTGAAGACGTCGTACAGGCCGACCAGCTCGCCCTCCTGCGCCGCCTGGGCGCCGGCGAGCACGGCGCCCGCGTCGTCACGCAGCAGCAGCGCCGTGTAGGGGACCGGGCTGGCGGCCAGCCGCTGCGCATGGGCCAGGCGGCCCGGCAGGCCCGTCCCTCGAAACTCGCCAACGATGTGAGCGTACGCTTCTGTCGTCACGCGCTGCAGCCTGCAGCGCGCGGGCAGCGAAGGCGCCGGCAGCGTGGCGATCCGCGGCAGGGTCATCACCAGCGAGTCGCCGTGGTGCGCGAAGCCGCGAGCCGCCAGTCGGGCATCGAGCGAGGCCGGTTGCGTGAAGGGCGTGATCCGGATCACGAACGGCAGGCTGTGTGCCGCGTAGAGCGCGCGGCACCGCCCCAGTCGCTCATCCAGCGGCAGCACGCCTTCGGCCAGCGCGTTGACGCAGCGCGCGCGTTGCGCCTTCGCCGGACAGTACCGCAGCAGCCAGCCGTCCAGCCAGCGTTGCTGCGGCGGCGCGCTCGCATTCAGACCGGCATCCTCGAGCCGCGACCACCGGGCGGGCGGCGACGCGCGCTCGCCGGCGGCGCCGCCAACGTCCTGCGCCGACGGACCCGCAACCGGATCGGCGCGATCGCGCCACGGCGCGGCCTGACGCCCGGTCACGCCTTCTCCATCCGCTGCAGCAACTCGCGGGCGAAGGCGACGAAAGCCTGCGCACCCTTGGCCCCGGGGTCGAAGACGACGCCGGGCTGGCCGTAGCTCGGCGCCTCGGCCAGGCGGACGTTGCGCGGGATGACGGTGTCGAACACCTTGTCGCCGAAGTGTGCCTTCAGTTGCTCGCTGACCTGGTTCTGCAGCGTGATCCGGGCATCGAACATCACGCGCAGCAGCCCGATCACCTGCAGCTGGCGGTTCAGGTTCGCGTGGACCTGCTTGATCGTGTTGACCAGGTCCGACAGGCCTTCGAGCGCGAAGTACTCGCACTGCATCGGCACGATCACGCCGTGCGCGGCACAGAGCCCGTTCAACGTGAGCAGGCTGAGCGAGGGCGGGCAATCGATCAGGACGAAGTCATAGTCCGACGTGACGGACATCAACGCGTCGCGCAGCCGCTGGTCGCGACGATCCAGGGTCACCAGCTCGACCTCGGCGCCGGCCAGTTCACGGTTGGCGCCGAGCACGTCGTAGCCGCCGCTCGCGCAGCGGGTGCGCGCGTCCGCGACGCCGGCCGCCTCGAGCAGGACGTCGTAGATCGACAGAGCGAGCGCGCGCTTGTCGACACCCGAACCCATCGTCGCGTTGCCTTGCGGGTCGAGGTCGACCACGAGCACCCGCTGGCCGAGCTGCGCCAGGCCGGCGGCCAGGTTGAGCGTGGTCGTCGTCTTGCCGACGCCGCCCTTCTGGTTGGCGATGCAGAAGATCCGGGGCATGGATGTCGGTGAGTGCGCCGGCCGGCAGCGGCGTCGTCGGTGATTCGGGGAAGTGGACAGTGACTATCGATGGCGTTGCCGAGAGCGACGCCAAAGCCCGCTGCGGCGGTGCCGATTCGAAGGTTAACCGATTGCGTTGTCGTGAATCAGCGAATCAGGCCGTCGCCGGCCGCATCCAGACGAGGCAGCGCTGGGCATCGAGCCCCGGCACGGTCAGCGGTTCCACGTGAAACACGTCGATCGTCGCCGGCAGCGCGGCCATCTCCTCGTCGGGCAGCCGCCCCTTCAGCGCCAGCCAGCAGCCGCCCGGCGCAAGGTGGGCACGGCTCAGCGTCACGAAGTCGGCCAGTGCAGCGAAGGCCCGGCTGACGATCAGGTCGGCCGGCATCGGCGGCAACGCCTCGATCCGGCCGTGCGTCGCCGCGAGCCCGCCCAAGCCGAGCTCCGCCGCCACCTGCTGCACGAAGCCGACCTTCTTCGCGACCGCGTCCACGCAACGTACCGCCCAGTCCGGCCGCATCACCGCCCAGACCACGCCGGGCAGCCCGGCGCCGCTGCCCACGTCCAGCACGCGGCGCACCGCCTCCGGTCTGCGCCGCTCCACGGCCGCCAGCGCGGCCAGACTGTCGAGCAGGTGGTAAGCCACCATCTGCCTCGGGTCGCGGACGGCCGTCAGATTGATCCGGCGGTTCCAGGTCTGCAGCAGGCTCAGGTAGTCCAGCAACTGGCGCTGCTGCCGCAGGTCGGCCGCCATGCCCAAGCGCGCCAGCCCGTCCCGAAGCAGCGCGCCCTCCGCCTCCGGGTCGGCGGCCGGTGCAAGCTCCGATCGCAGCGACATCCGCAGTGCCGACCGGCGCGGTCCGCGCGCTCAGGCCGCGTCCGGGTAGTCGCCGACCGGGGCCACGACCGGCAGGCGCCGCTTCTTCAGGTGGACCAGGAGCAGCGAAACCGCAGCCGGCGTCACGCCGGACAGCCGGGCGGCCTGGCCGAGCGTGCGCGGCCGATGCCGCGCCAGGGTCTGCCGGACCTCGAACGACAGCGCCGGAACCCGCGCGTAGTCCAGGTCCTCCGGAAGACGCAGGTCGGCGAGATGGGCGGCCCGCTCGACCTCCTCGACCTGCTTGTCGATGTAGCCGGCGTACTTGACGGCAATCTCCGCCTGTTCGACCACCGCCCCCGCCAGCCGCTCGTCCCCGAGCGACGCAGCCAGCGTTTCACGTGAAACCACGCGGGTCGGGTCGGCGACCCGCTGCACCTCGGCCAGCGTGGCATGCGTCACCCCGGGGCGACGCAGCAGCTCCGCCAGGCTGTACTCGCGCTCCAGCGCCTTCCCGAGCAGTCGCTCGGAATCCGCCGCCGGGAGCCGGCTCGGCTGGACCCAGGTCGTTCGCAGCCGCTGCAGCTCGGCGTCGAGCGCATCTCGCTTGCGGCCGAACGCCGCCCAGCGGGTATCGTCGACCAGCCCGAGCTCGCGGCCGAGCGCCGTCAAGCGCAGATCGGCGTTGTCCTCTCGCAGCTGCAGCCGGTATTCGGCCCGGCTCGTGAACATCCGGTACGGCTCGGTCACGCCCTTGTGGACGAGGTCGTCGACCAGCACCCCGAGATAGGCCTGGTCGCGCCGCAGCACGAACGGCTCGCGCCCCTGCACCTGCCGTGCGGCGTTGATGCCCGCATGCAGGCCCTGCGCGGCCGCCTCTTCGTACCCGGTCGTGCCGTTGATCTGCCCGGCGAAGAACAGCCCGCCGATCGCGCGCGTCTCGAAGCTCGGCTGCAGCGCGCGCGGGTCGAAGTAGTCGTACTCGATCGCGTAGCCCGGCCGCAGGATGTCGGCCTGCTCCAGCCCGGCCATCGACCGCACCGCCGCGAGCTGGATGTCGAAAGGCAACGAGGTCGAGATGCCGTTCGGATAGATCTCGTGCGTCTCCAGTCCCTCGGGCTCGAGGAAGATCTGGTGCGCCGCCTTGTCGGCAAAGCGGTTGACCTTGTCCTCGATGCTCGGGCAGTAGCGCGGCCCCGTGCCTTCGATGACGCCGGTGAACATCGGGCTGCGGTCGAAGCCGGAGCGGATGATCTCGTGCGTGCGCGCGTTGGTGTGCGTGATCCAGCAGGGCCGCTGCGGCGGGTGGCGGGCCGGGTCGCCGAGGAAGCCGAAGACCGGCACCGGATCGGCGTCACCATGCTGCTCGGTCAGGCGGGCGAAGTCGATCGTGCGGCCGTCGAGCCGCGGCGGCGTGCCGGTCTTCAGCCGGCCCTGCGGCAGCTTCAGCTCTTTCAGCCGGGCCGACAGGGTCAGCGCCGACGGGTCGCCGGCGCGGCCCGCGCTGTAGTTCTGCAGCCCGACGTGGATTCGCCCGTCGAGGAAGGTCCCCGCCGTCAGGACCACGGCCTTCGCGCGGAAGCGTATGCCCACTTGCGTGACGACGCCTGCCACCCGGCCGCCTTCGAGCAGGATGTCGTCCGCCGCCTGCTGGAACAGCCACAGGTTGTGCTGGTTCTCGAGCCGGCGCCGGATCGCCCGCCGGTACAGCACCCGGTCGGCTTGCGCGCGCGTCGCGCGCACCGCCGGGCCCTTGCTGCCGTTCAGGATGCGGAACTGGATGCCGGCCTCGTCGGCGGCCTCGGCCATCGCCCCGCCCAGGGCATCGATCTCCTTGACCAGATGCCCCTTGCCGATACCGCCGATCGACGGGTTGCAGCTCATCTGGCCGAGGGTTTCCAGGCTGTGCGTCAGCAGCAGCGTGGCGCAGCCCATGCGCGCGGCGGCCAGCGCCGCTTCGGTGCCGGCATGGCCGCCGCCGACGACGACGACGTCGAAATCCTTCGGGTAGATCATGGGTTCGGATAGGGGCCGGCAACGGCGCGCGGACGGGGCGCGGACGCGACCGCACCGCCGCGCGATTCTAGGAGCCGGCCGCGCAGCCGGCCCGAAGGCCCCGCGCAACCGGCGGCCCGTACCGCCGTTGCGGCAACAGCAGCTGCCGCCGGGCGGCACACCTCGGCTCGCGATGACCGATCCGAATCCCAACCCCGGGAGCGAGCCGCCTGCGGCCGCCCGCCTCAGCCGGTTTCGGCGGCGCTCGGCGGACCGACGCTGCGCAGGTCCTGCGCGACGCGACCACCCTGCAGCGCGATCACCCGGCCGGCGCTGGCGATCGTCTCGGGCCGGTGGGCGACGATCACCCGCGTCAGCGCCAGTTGCCGCACCGCCTGGTTCACGAGCCGCTCGCCGTCGACGTCGAGCGCGCTCGTCGCCTCGTCGAGCAGCAGCACCTGCGGCCGCTTGTACAGCGCCCGCGCGAGCAGGATGCGCTGCTTCTGGCCGCCGGACAGGCTGGAGCCCATGTCGCCGATCAGCGTGTGGTAGCCCATCGGCATCGCGTCGATCTCGTCGTGCACCGACGCGACGCGCGCGCAGTGCATCACCCAGTCCATGTCCGGCTGCAGGTCGAAGAAGCTGATGTTTTCGGCGATCGAGCCCGAGAACAGCGGCTCGTCCTGCATCACCACGCCGACCTTCTCGCGCCAGGCGCGCAGCCCGGCCTGGGCCAGCGGCACGCCGCCGACCAGCAGTTCGCCGCTGTCCGGCGCGTGGATGCCGAGGATCAGCTTCAGCAGCGTGGTCTTGCCGCAGCCCGACGGGCCGACGATCGCGACCGACTCGCCCGGTTCGATGCGCAGGCTCACGCCGGCCAGCACCTCGTCCTCGGCGTCGGAATAGCGGAAGCGCACGTCGCGCAGTTCGATCGCCGGCATCGCCGGCAGCCTGCGCGCGAGCTTGCCCGCGTCCTCCTGCTCGGGCGCGGCGAGCACGATGTCGGCCAGCCGCTCGCCCTGCAGGCGCAGCATCTTCAGGTCGACCACCTTGTCGATCAGGCCGCTGACCCGGGTCGCGAACTGCTCCTTGTAGGCGATGAACGCGAACAGCATGCCGACCGAGAAGCGCTCGTCGAGCACGAGCAGCGCGCCGATCCAGACCACCGCGACCCGCTCCAGCCCGAACAGCAGCCGGTGCAGCGACGTGAACAGCAGCTCCAGCTTGCGCGTCTGGATGTCGGCGTTCATCGTGTCGACGACCAGGCTGGTGAAGCGCGACTGCCGGTCGGCCTGGGCGTTGAACTGCTTGATCGCCTGCACCCCGCGCAGCGACTCGAGGAAGTGGCTCGACTTCTTCGCCTCGTGCACCAGCGCCTCCTCGGTCGCGTCGCGCAGCGGGCGGAAGAAGGCCCAGCGCAGCAGCGCGTAGGCACCGACCGCCGCCAGCGCGACCGCGCTCAGGCGCGCGCTGTAGACGAACATCATCGCCAGCGTCAGCACCACCAGCAGCCCGTCGAGCACGGCCTCGATGAAGCTCGTCGTCAGCGTCTTCTGGATCTGCTGCACGGCGAAGAAGCGCGACCAGATGTCGCCGATGTGGCGCTTCTCGAACCACTCGACCGGCAGCCGCATCAGGTGCGCGAACACGTTCGCCAGCCACTGCAGGTTCAGCGTGGCCGACAGCACCAGCACCGCCCACGAGCGCACCGCCGCGGTCGCGGCCTGGAACAGCACCAGCAGCCCGAAGCCGACGCCGAGCGTGACCAGCAGGTCGCGGTCGGCGCTCACCAGCACGTCGTCGACCACCCATTGCATCAGGAACGGGCTGAGCAGCACGAACACCTCGAGCGCAAGCGCGAGCGCGAAGATCTGGCCGAGCGAGCGCTTGAGCCCGGTGATGCGGCCCATCAGCTGGCGCAGCGAGACGTGCTGGCGCTCGTTGCGCGGCACGAAGTCGGCCGCCGGCGTCAGCTCGAGCACGACGCCGGTGAAGTGGCGCGACACCTGCTCCAGCTTCAGCCGGCGCACGCCGTGTGCCGGATCGTGGATCGTCGCGACGCCGCGCTTCACGCCGGCCAGGACGACGAAGTGGTTCATGTCCCAGTGCAGCACGCACGGGTGGGCGAGCTGGGCCAGGTCCTCGATCTCGGCGCGCAGCGCGCGGGCATGCAGCTTCAGGTCCTCTGCCATGCGCACCAGGTCGAGCAGGTTCACACCCTTCAACGACAGCGAGAAGCGCTGGCGCAGGGTCGGCAGGTCCGACCGATGACCGTGCGCGCCTGCGACCATCGCCAGGCAGGCGAGCCCGCACTCCGCGGCCTCGGTCTGCAGCAGCATCGGCACGCGGTGGCCGCGCAGGCCCAGGCGCAGCCCGCCCCGATCGGCGAAGGGCCGTGTCACCGGCGGCTCCCGGCGCAGCGACCGCCGCGGGACGGCGCCCGCGCCGCCCGCACGCGCCGGCGATGGCGACTCACAGCCGCCCCGACCAGCCGAGCAGCGGCTCGAACAGCCACTCGATCAGGCGCCGGCGCTCCAGCAGCACGTCGGCCTGCATCCGCATGCCCGCGACCAAAGGCTGTGCCTCGCCGAAGGCTCGGACCTGCTGGCCCGCGAGCGCGACCGTGATCCGGAACAGCGGCTCGGCGTCGGGTTCGGCCTGCTGCGGCACCGCCAGCGGCAGGCCGGCGAGCTCGGCCGGTGCGAGCGGCGTGCGCGACACCTGCAGCACGCGCCCGATCTGGTGGCCGAACTTCTGGTACGGGAAGGCCTCGAAGCGCAGCCGCACCTCCTGCTCGGGCCGCACGAAGCCGACTGCCCCCGACGGCGCGTACAAATGCGCCTGCAGCGTCGCGCCGGCCGGAACCAGGCTGGCCAGCGCAGAGGCCGGCGAGACGCTCTGCCCGACATCGGCGAGCACGGCGCTGACCGTGCCGTCCTGCGGCGCGCGCACGACGATCTGACGCATCGGATCCTGCTCGGCGGCCTCGCGCGCCAGCGCCGCGAGGTCGCGCTGGATCTCGCCCTGGCGACCGCGCAACTGCGACGGCAGGCTGCGCAGTTCGCCTTCGAGCGCGGCCCGATCCCGGGCCAGCGCGGCATGCTGGCGCTCGATCGCCTGCGCTTGCGCCTGCAGGCCGATCACCTCCTGCTTCTTCGCCTGGACCTGGGCCGACGAGACGAACTGCTCCTGGCCCAGCGACTCGATCCTGGCCAGCGCCTGTTCCGCCAGCGCGAGCCGCTGCCGGTGCAGCGCGGCCTCGGCGCTCAGCTGCAGCTGCTCACGCCGCAACTCCTCCAGGCGGCGCCGCAGCGCCGCCTGCTGCGCCTCGGCCAGGTGCTCCTGGGTGCGCGCCGCGTCCTCGAGGCTGCGCCGACGCTCGATCAGGCTGCGCTCGACCTGCCGCCGCGCGTCGGCGGCGAGCGTACTGCCCTGCAGCGCGAGCACGAACAGCTCTTCGCCCGCACGCACCGACTGGCCTTCGGCGACATGGCGCGACAACACGCGGCCAGGGGCTGCCGGCACCAGGCGGATGACGCCCAGGTCCGGCACGAGCACGCCGCCGATGCGCGCCTTGCGCGTGTACTCGCCGAGGAACAGGAAGGCCACGACCAGCGCCAGGCAGACGAGCACCCCGGCGGTCAACAGCGTCAGCGACATCGGCCGCACGAGCTGCACCTGACCGAGCCAGCTCTGGCGCTGGGCGTCGACGGCCTCGGCGCGGAACAAATCGCTCATTGGCGGCGCTGGCGGCGCACGGCCCGCGGCCGGCGGCAGGCCGGGCCGGCGGGCGTGACGGGCACGGTCATCGAAAAAAAGCGGGCCGGTTCGTCCGGCCCGCGGGCATCATGGCAAGGCCGGGAGCCCCAACCATAACGCCAATCGGCCTACGGGCACATCACCAGGTACCCGCAGGCGTGGAGACCAAGGCGAGGCGCCTACTTGGGGTCTTTCGACGACCAAGTCCCTCGCGGCAGACCGCCGGAGACCTTCTTCATGTCCGCCGGGCTCAACTCGACCGGGCCGGTCTTGACCGGCTTCTTCTGCGGCGGGGTTTCGGTCTTGATCTTCTTCGTCGGGGCGGGCTTCCTCATAACGACTCCTTCTGATCCGGTCCATGCGATCGACTGCGCACCGTGGCATTGCAGCAGCGCGGGCGCAAAAGCGACACTGTCAGGTCTTACAGGTTGGGCGGGCACGCGACGCCCGCGCAGCCGTCGCGGCGCGGCACCCGGTCAATGGATCAGGCCCAGGCGCAGGGCCTTCAGCACCGCGGCATGCTTGTTCACGCAACCGAGCTTGTGCATCGCGTTGTTGATGTGCAGCACCGCGGTGCGTTCGCTGATGCCCAGGATGGTGCCGACCTCCCACGCCGTCTTGCCTTCCATCGTCCAGCGCAGCGCTTCCAGCTCGCGCGGCGTCAGCGACGGCTTCTCGGGCTGCATCGGCGCGGGCAGCAGCAGCCGCAACGCCGCCTCCTGCGCGTGCACGGCGAACAGCTGCAGGTCGGCCACGAGCCGCTGCAGCTCCAACGTATCGGCCGGCAGCGGTCGTTCCCGGTCGACGCCGAGCACGAAGTGCTTGCCCTCGGGCAGATGCAGCGCCATCGCGATCCCGGTGCTGTAGCCGAACGCGGCCTGCTGCTCCCACAGATCGCCCAGCCCCCGGTCGAGATAGGTCTGGCGATTCCAGACGATCGGCACGCTCTGTCGGCGCAGGTGCTGCATCACCGGATCACGCCGGCCGACACCGGAATCGCTAAAGGCGTTGGTGTACGCCTCGGGGGTGTTGTCGACGCTGATGAACTCGCTGCCGCTCACGCCGTGATCGACGACCGTAATCGCGGCCACGGTGTCGAAGCCGAGCTGCTGCGCGAAGCGCACCACGGCCTCGCGGAAGGCCTCGCGATCCTTCGCCTGCAGAACCTCGGAGAAACCGCCGGGCAGCATCAGTCCGTCTCGCGCCCCTGACAGGGTTTACAGCTTTGCGGTTGCCGACGGCTGCGCAACCATCGCGTCATGTTCGACACGGCTGCTGCCGCCCCCGATGTCCGATGAACGCTCCCACCCCCTGGTCCGTCCATGCCTGGCCGCCCCTATTGTGGCAGGCCGGTCGCAGCGCGCAATTGCACTGGCGCCACGTCGGCACCTGCGTCACGCAGCCGGGCTCGCACGACGCCGGCAGCGCCGGCCAGACGCTGTGGGCCGGCACCGGCGACAGCGGCGAGGCCGGTGTCGCGTGGGACTGGGTGCAGATCGCCAGCGACGTCGTCGCGATGGCCGATCCGATGTCGGTGGTCAGCAACCTGCGCCTGGTCGGCAACGGCGGCGAGGTCCTGACCGCCCTGCAGTCGGCCCGCTTCCTGAACGAGATCGTGCACGCGCTGCCCTGGCAGCATGAGGTGCAGCGTGCGCTGCACGCGGCCTGAAGGCGCCGGACCGGCGGGCACCGCCCGGATCAGCCGAGCATCGTGCGCAGCTCGCCGCTGGCGATCAGCCGCGCCAGGTCGTCGGCGCCGCCGATCAGCACGCCTTTGACGAAAATCATCGGAAAGGTGGGCCAGCCGGTCCACATCTTCAGCGCATTGCGCCGCCGCCAGTCGCCGAGGTAGCTGCCGTAGGCCAGGTAGTGGTAGGGCACGCCGGCCGCCTCGAGCGCCTTGCGCGCGCGCCGCGGGAACGGGTTCTGCGCCATGCCGACCACCACCACCGGATGCGCGCGCACCGCGGCCTGGACCTCCTGCACGATGTCGGCGTGGTGCCGCGCCACGCGCTCGCGCACGGCCGGATGGATCTGCGTTTCGTCGAGAATGCTGCGCGGCATGGCGTCCTCCTGCGGCGCGCAGCGTAGCGCAACGGCGCGCGCTCGGGGACACGCCGGCGCGCTCGGTCTACGATGCCGCCTCGTCCGACCAACCCCAGGAGACCCGCTTGAAGCTCTACTACAGCCCCGGTGCCTGCTCCCTCAGCCCGCACATCGTGCTGCGCGAGTCCGGGCTGCCGTTCACGCCGGTGCTCGCCAGCACCAAGACGCACAAGCTCGCGGACGGCACCGATTACTACACGATCAACCCGAAGGGCTACGTGCCGCTGCTCGAACTCGACGACGGCCAGCGCCTGAGCGAAGGCCCGGCGATCGTGCAGTACGTGGCCGACCGCGTGCCCGAGCGCAAGCTGATCGCGCCGTGGGGCACGATGGAGCGCTACCGCCAGATCGAGTGGCTGAACTTCGTCAGCTCCGAGATCCACAAGCCCTTCAGCCCGCTGTTCAACCCGGCGATGCCCGAGGAGGCGAAGGCGATCTTCCGCGAGCGCTTGCGCGGCCGGCTGCAGTGGGTGGACGAGCAGCTGCAGGGCCGGGACTATCTGCTGGGCAACGCTTTCAGCGCTCCGGACGCCTACCTCTTCACGGTGGCCAACTGGAGCAAGTTCGTCGGCATCGACCTGGCGCCGATGCCCACACTCACCGCCTTCATGGCCCGCATGGCCGCACGCCCGGCCGTGGACCAGGCGCTGCAGGCCGAGGGTCTGAAGAAGTAGCGCCCCGGACATGGCGGCGCACCGGCCCCGCTGCTGCGCGCTGGCGGTGGCCGGCCTGCTGGCTGCAGCCGCGCGGGCGGCGGCGCCGGGCGCGGACGATGCCCGCCCCGCGGTCCTCTCGGTCGCCCCGGCCGCGCCCGGCGCGTACGACGCCGAGTTCTGCGTCGCGCAGGCGCCGGCCCCGCCGAGTTGCGGGCCGGTCGCGGCCGAGGTACGCGGCGGCGGCCGGGTCCAGGTACGCATCGCCGACATCGTCTACCGGCTCGACCCCTGGGGCGACCGGCTCGGCATCACGCTGATGCACGGCACGATGCAGATCGACGGCTTCTTCGCCCCGTACCGCTGGCAGGGCCGCACGCTGCAGTTCGAGGACACGGAGAAGGCGACGCGCTACGAGCTGAAGCTCGGTGCGCGCCGCTTCGACTGAGCCGACTCCGGCGTTGCAGGCTGCGGCCCTGGGTCCGCCCGCGCCGCGCCAGGCGCCGCCGCGACCTCGCCGCCCGTCAGCCCAGGTGGGCCGCCGCCAGCAGCTCGCGCGTGTAGGCGGCTTGCGGCGCAGCGAACAGCGCCAGCGCCTCGCCCTGTTCGATCACGGCGCCGTCCTTCATCACCAGCACACGATGCGCCATCGCGCGCACCAGCGCGAGGTCGTGGCTGATGAACAGGTAGCTCATGCCGTAGCGCGCCTGCAGGTCGCCGAGCAGCGCGAGCACCTGCTGCTGGATCGTCACGTCCAGCGCCGAGGTCGGCTCGTCGAGCACCAGCACCTCGGGCCGCAGCACCACCGCGCGCGCGATCGCGATGCGCTGGCGCTGGCCGCCGGAGAACTCGTGCGGGTAGCGCTGCAGCACCAGCGGCACGCCGTGACGTTCGCCCAGGCCGACCTCGTCGAGCATCTGCAGCACCAGGGCCTCGCGCTCGGCCGGCGCCAGCTCGGGCCGGTGCAGCGCGAGCCCCTCGCCGACGATCTGGCCCACCGTCAGCCGCGGGTTCAGCGACGCGAACGGATCCTGGAACACCACCTGCATCCGGCGCCGCATCGCGCGCAGCACGGCGCGGTCGGCGTCGTCGATGCGCCGGCCGTCGAGCCGGACCTCGCCGCCGGCGATGTCCTGCAGCGCGAGCAGCGCCATGCCGAGCGTGGTCTTGCCCGAGCCGGACTCGCCGACGATGCCCAGCGTCTCGCCGCGCTTCAGCTCGAGCGTCGCCTGCCGCACGGCCTGGAACCAGCGCTTGCGGAACCAGCCCCGCGCGACCGGGAAACGCACGTCCACCGCCTGCGCGTCGACCAGCACCGGCGCATCGTCGGCCACCGGCCGTACGACCCGTTGCGGCCGGCTCGCCAGCAGCCGCTGCGTGTACGGGTGGCGCGGCGCCGCGAACACGTCCGCGGTCGTGCCGACCTCGACCAGCCGGCCGCGCTCGAGCACGCCGACGCGGTGCGTGAAGCGCCGCACCAGGTTCAGGTCGTGGGTGATGAACAGCACCGCCATGCCGAGTTCGCGCTGCAGTTCGTCGAGCAGCGCGAGGATCTGCTGCTGGATCGTCACGTCGAGCGCCGTCGTCGGCTCGTCGCAGATCAGCAGCTGCGGCCGGCAGGCCAGCGCCATCGCGATCATCGCGCGCTGGCGCTGGCCGCCGGAGAGCTGGTGCGGATAGGCGTCGACCTTGGCCTCGGGGTCGGGGATGCCGGTGCGCGTCAGCAGCTCGATCACGCGCGCGCGCGCTGCGTTCGGCCGCAGCGCCTCGTGCAGCTCGAGCACCTCGCCGATCTGGTTGCCCACCGTGTACAGCGGGTTCAGCGCGGTCATCGGCTCCTGGAAGATCATGCCGATGCGCGCACCGCGGATGCCGCGCATCGCGCGCTCGCTCTTCGCCGTCAGCTCCTCGCCATCGAAGCGGATCGAACCCGTGGTCGCGGCGGCGTCGACAAGCCGCAGCACCGACAGCGCGGTGATCGACTTGCCCGAACCCGACTCGCCGACGAGCGCGAACTTCTCGCCCGGCGCGATCGCGAACGACACCCGGTCGACGACCGTGCTCGCGCCGAAGCGCACCGTCAGGCCCTCGATCTCGAGCAGCGCGCGGGCCGTGCCGCCCACCTGCCCCGTGGCATCGGTGCGGCTCACGATTTCCTCGTGTCGAAGGCGTCGCGCAGCGCGTCGCCGATGAAGGTCAGCAGCAGCATCGTCACGACCAGCAGCACGAAGGTCGGGAAGATGATCCACCAGGCGTCGAGGTTGTTCTTGCCCTGGCGCAGCAGGTCGCCGAGCGACGGCACGCTCGCCGGCACGCCCAGGCCGAGGAAGTCGAGCGAGGTCAGTGCGACGATCGCGCCGCTCATGCGAAAGGGCAGGAAGGTGATCACCGGCGTCATCGAGTTCGGCAGCAGGTGGCGCCGGATGATCTGCGCGTTCGACAGGCCGAGCGCCCGCGCCGCCTTGACGAACTCCAGGCTGCGGTTGCGCAGGAACTCCGCGCGCACGTAGTCGGAAAGCCCCATCCAGCCCCACAGCGACAGCAGCACCAGCAGCAGCAGCAGCGACGGCTCGAAGATCGACGCGAAGATGATCAGCAGGTACAGCTCGGGCACCGCGCCCCAGATCTCGATCAGCCGCTGCAGGACGAGGTCGGTGCGGCCGCCGAAGTAGCCCTGCAGCGCACCGGCGGCGATGCCGAGCGCGGTGCCGACCAGCGTCAGCGCGAACGCGAACCAGATGCTGACGCGAAAGCCGTACAGCAGCCGCGCCACCATGTCCTGGCCGAAGCTGTCGGTGCCGAGCCAGTGCAGCGCGCTCGGCGGCGCCGGGCTGGGCTCCGCCTCGAACGGGTTGGTGGTCTTCGGCCCGTAGCGGTTGAGCGTGAACAGCGCCCAGTGGCCCGGCTCGGCGAACCGGTCGGCGATGAACGGGTCGGCCCAGTCGGTCGGCGTGCCGAAGTCGCCGCCGAAGGTGGTCTCGGGGTGGTTCCTGAACAGCGGAAAGAACAGCTGGCCGTCGTAGCGCGCGATCAGCGGCCGGTCGTTGCTGACCAGCTCGGCGACAGTGGCCAGCACCAGCAGCGCGACGAAGCCCCACAGCGACACGGTGCCGATGCGATTGCGCCGGAAGCGCGCCCAGGCGCGCTGGTTCGGCGACATCGGCCGCGGCGCATCGGCCGCGGCGGCGCCGGTCGCGGGAACGGGGGCAGGCAGGACCGCGCTCATCGTCGGACCCTCACCGCGCCGCGGCACCGAACTGCACCCGCGGGTCGACCGCGACGTACAGCAGGTCCGACACCAGCTTGACCACGAGCCCGATCAGCGTGAACAGGTACAGCGAACCGAGCACGACCGGATAGTCGCGCCGGGTCACCGACTCGTACGCGAGCAGCCCGAGCCCGTCGAGCGAGAACAGCGTCTCGATCAGCACCGAGCCGGCGAAGAACGCGCCGACGAAGGCCGCCGGGAAGCCGGTGACGAGCGGGATCAGCGCGTTGCGGAAGATGTGCTTGTAGAGCACCCGCCGCTCGCCCAGCCCCTTCGCGCGCGCGACCAGCACGTACTGCTTGCGCATCTCTTCGACGAAGGTGTTCTTCGTCAGCATCGTCGTCACCGCGAAGCTGCCGATCACCAGGCAGGTCAGCGGCAGCGTCAGGTGCCAGAAGTAGTCGGCGATGCGCGCCGGCCACCCCAGCTCGTCCCAGTTGTCGCTGGTCAGCCCGCGCAGCGGGAACCACTCGAAGAAGCTGCCGCCGGCGAACAGCACGATCAGGAAGATGCCGAGCACGAAGCCCGGGATCGCGTAGCCGACCAGCACGATCAGCGAGGTGAAGACATCGAAGCGCGAGCCCTCGCGCACCGCCTTGGCCACGCCCAGCGGCACCGAGATCAGGTAGCTGAACAGGAAGGTCCACAGCCCGAGGCTGACCGACACCGGCAGCTTCTCCTGGATCAGCGGCCACACGTCCTTGTTGTGCAGGAAGCTGCGGCCGAGGTCGAAGCGCAGGAAGCTCGCCAGCATCTCGAAGTAGCGCTCGTGCGCGGGCTTGTCGAAGCCGTAGAGCTTCTTCAGCTCGGCGATCTGCTTCGCATCGCTGTCGCGGCCGGCCTTGTACAGGCCGCCGGAATCGCCACCCTTCTGGCTGGCGCGCGCCTCGGCCATGATCTGCTCGACCGGGCCGCCGGGCACGAACTGGATCACGACGAAGGTGATCGTCAGCGCGCCGAGCAAGGTCGGCACCATCAACAGGACGCGCTTGAGGATGTACAGCCACATCGGGGTCGGGCTCCTTCAGCGCTGGGCCGGGTCCTTGATCCACCAGGTCTCGAGCGGCCACGCGAAGAAGCCCGAGCCGGTGTCGATCGTGAAGTAGCGCGGCCGCACCTTCGGCATGCCGAAGCGGTTCCAGTACGACGTGCGTTCGTCGGCGGCGAACAGGTCCGGCACCTGCCAGTAGTTCCACATCACGATCCGGTCGAAGGCGCGGGCGGCGTCGCGCAGCTCGTCCAGCGTCTTCGCCTCGGCCATCGCCTTCAGCACCGCGTCGGCGGCGGCGCTCTTCACGCCGCGCAGGTTGTTGTTGCCCGGCTCGTCGGCCGACTTCGAGCCGAAGGTCGTCGTCAGGCCGGTGGCGTCGGGCAGCGTGAAGTCGCCGCCGACGATCGTCACCATGTCGAAGTCGTACTGCTCGAGCCGGCGCCGGTAGAGCGCGAAGTCGACGTTGCGCTCCTTCATGGTGATGCCGAGCTTCTGCAGGTTCGCTTCCCACTCGGTGTTGCGGCCGCCCTCGCCGGGGTTCAGGTACTCGAACTCGAAGGCCTCGCCCTGGGCGTTGCGCAGCTTGCCGTCGGCAGCGAGGTTCCAGCCGGCCTCCGCCAGCAGCGTGCGCGCCCTCAACAGGTTCTGCCGCAGCCGCTTCGGGTCGCGGCCGGTGGTCGGCGGCCGCCAGGCCGGGCCGAACACCTCCGGCGGCAGTTCGGCGCGGAACGGCTCGAGCAGCTTCAGCTCGCCCGGCGACGGCAGCCCCTCGGCCGCGAACTCGGAGTTGTTGAACACGCTGTACGCGCGCTTGAGCAGGCCGTAGCGGTTCAGCGTGTCGAAGTCGTAGGTCAGGCCGATCGCCTCGCGCACGCGCCGGTCCTGGAACAGCGGCCGGCGCAGGTTCATCAGGTGCGCCTGCAGCCCCTGCCCGACCTTGGTTTCGAACATGTCCTTCAGGATCCGGCCGTCGTCCCACTTCGGCCCCTTGTGCTGGCGCACCCAGCTGCGCGAGCCGTACTCCTTGTAGATGTCGAACTCGCCGGCCTTGAAGGCCTCGCGCCCGACCGCCTGGTCGCTGTAGTAGCGGTAGACCACCCGGTCCCAGTTGAAGAAGCCGCGGCGCACGCCGAGGTCGCGCGCCCAGTAGTCCTTGTTGCGCACGAACTCGATGCGCCGGCCCGAATCGGCCCGGGCGATCGTGTACGGGCCGGAGACGATCGGATGCTCGGTCACGATCTCGTCGAAGCGCTTCGGCTTGCCGTCGGGCCCGAGGCCCCACTTGCGCGAGAACACCGACAGGCCGCCGGCGGTGAACAACGTGTCGAGGTTGCGCTCGCGCAGCTCGAAGCGGACCGTGCGCTCGTCGACGATCACTGCGCGCTCGATGCCGGCCAGCGCCGCCTGCAGCCCGGGCGATGCGTACTTGCCCGACATCTGCTCGAAGCTGTGCTTGACGTCGGCGGCGGTCACCGGGTCGCCGTTCGAGAACCGCGCCTTCGGGTGCAGCCGGAAGCCGATCCAGGACTTGTCCGGCGCCACCGCGATCGTCTCGGCGAGCAGCCCGTACATCGTCTGCAGCTCGTCGCCCGAGGTGACCGCGAGCGACTCGATCATGAACAGCGCCACGCCCGCCGGGGCGTTGCCGCGCGTCGTGAACGGGTTGAACTTGTCGAAGTTCGCGCGCCGGTCCGGGTTGCGCAGGCGCAGCGTGCCGCCCTTCGGCGCATTCGGATCGGCATAGTCGAAGTGCGCGAACCCGGCCGGATACTTCGGCTCGCCGAAGGCGGCGTAGGCATGGGCCCAGCGCGCCGCGCCGTCGGCCGGGCCCGGGGTCGACGCCGCCGCCTCGGCCGCCGCGGGCAGCACCGTACAACCCAGACCGAGCCCGACGAGGCGGCGCCGCGCGTGGTCGACCGGTTCGGGAAGTACGCCGCGCTGCATGGCGCCGATGCTACGCAAACATGCCGGGGACGGGACCGACCTGTGCGCCCGGCGCCCGGCAGCGGCGGCGCCGCCGCCGGCCGGCAGCCCGCATTCAGGGTTCCACCGGATCGTGGGATACAGGTCCGGCATGTCAGTCTTCATAATCGTGCCGTACCCGTCGGGGTACGCTCGGTCGAAAGCGCCGGTCGGCACCCGCCCCGGTGCCGGCCGGGCCGGCCGCCGCGGTACCCGAACCTGCCCACCCACGGCAACACCTGGAGCCACCGATGGTCCCAAGACTGGCATCCCGTTTCCTGTTCTGCGGCGCCGTCGCCGTCTCCGGCCTGCTGGGCGCCGTCGCGGCCGCCCAGGCGGCGCCGGTGCGTGTGGTCTTCACGCCGCCGTTCGGGGAACCGTTCCCGGATCTCGAGTGGTCGGGCTCGGCCATCATCAGCGACGGCTCGTGCACCGCGACCGGGTCGGTGTCGAACTTCGTCGCACCCTGCGCCGGCGAGTTCACCTTCACCAGCGCCAAGCTGAAGCTGTCGTCCATCGCCAACCCGGGGATCTCCGAGACCCTGGCCCTCACCGGTTCGACCGTGATCGGCGTGCAGCGCAGCGGGCTCACCCCGGCCGAGTTCCAGGGCACGAGTGCGACGCCGTTCAACCCGGTGCAGAGCTCGATCGGATCGGCCGCCTTCGGCTCGAGCCAGGCCTACTTCAGCCTGGTGCTGGTCGGCGGCACCGACGTTCAGCTCTACTGGTTCAAGGACAACCCGGGCACGTTCTACTCGAATCCGACGACCTACCTCGCCTGCGGCAAGCCCGGCATCAACCCGGTCGGCGACAACCTGTGCGGCCAGTCGACCAACACCGCCGTCGCGACCTTCGCCCCGGTGCCCGAGCCCGCGAGCTACGCGATGCTCGCGGCCGGTCTCGGCGTGGTCGCCTGGTTCGCCCGGCGGCGGCGCAGCGGCGAGGCTCGCTAGCCGAGGCCCGGCGCCGAACCGCCGGCCCCGACGGCGCTCGACCGGAGCGCCGTCGGTCTTTCTACGGAGCGGTGACGCCGGCCGCCGCGGCCTGCGGCAGGGACAGCGCGCAGCGCACGGCGTCTTCGATCTCCCAGAGGCCGTTGGTCTCGTTCCAGGCCGCCGGCGCCTGCGCATCCGCGGCATCGGCCCGCAGCGCCTGCAGCCGGCGTTGCCAGTTCTGCTCCACGGCCGGCCGGCGGATCAGGCCCAGCCGCGTGCGCGCCGCGGTGACGGCTTCGGCCATCCGCAGCGCCGCGAGCCCCTGTCCGCACCGCCCGGCCAACCCGGCGAAGTCCTCCAGGCAGCCCAGCAGCTCCTTCCACATCTCGGCACTGCGGAACTCCGCCAGCGCTTCGGTCAAGCGCGCCCGCGCCGATGTGGCGTCGCCGGCGGCGAGGCTCATCGCGCCCAGGCGCCACAACGCGTTCGCCGCACCGCGCTTGTCGGCGCTGCCGAGGCAGATCGCGAGCGAGCGCTCGAAATGCGCGCCGGCCTGCGCCGGGCGCCCGGCCTCCACGGCCACGTCGCCGAGGAGCAGTTCGCACTCGGCCTCCTGCTCCGGACTGCCCACCTGGCGGACCAGATCCAGCGCCTCGGCCAGCAGCCGCTGCGCCAGCGCCAGGTCGCCGTCGAACAGCGCGATCTGGCCGAGGTTGCACAGGCCGATGGCCTGGTTCAGGCCATGGCCCCGTTCGCGGAAGATGCCGAGGGCCTCGGTCTGGTCGGCCCGGGCGCCGGCAACGTCCCCGGCTTCGAGCCGCGCCATCGCCAGCGTCGACAGCGTGGCCGCGATGTTCGCCGGGTCGCCGAGGGTGCGATGGATCGCCAGGGCACCCTCCAGCATCCGGCGCGCCTCGGCATGGTCGCTCTGGCACTCGGCCAGCGCGGCGCCGACATAAAGCGCATGCGCCTTCGCCAGGTCGAAGGCCTGCACCGCCGGCAGCTCGAGGGCGCTCTTCACCAGCCGCCGCCCCTCGGTGATATAGCCGCGCAGGATCCAGAAGCCCTGCAGCGCCACGGCCAGCTTGACCGCGTTCACCGGGTCCGCAGCACCCGTCAGCGCCAGCGACATCGCCGCGCGCAGGTTGTCGAGTTCGAGTTCGAGCCGCTTGAGCCACATCGCCTGGTCGGCGCCGTCGATGCCTTCGCGGGCGTCCTTCGCGAGCTGGAAGTAGTGCTCGTGGTGCCGCAGCGCCACGGCCACGCCCTCGCCGTCGGCCTGCAGCCTCTCGCGCGCATAGTCGCGGATCGTCTCCAGCAGCCGGTAGCGTGTGCCGCCCTCGCGCTCCTGCGGCATCACGAGCGACTTCTCCACCAGCGAGCCGAGCAGGTCCAGCACCTCGACGTCCTCGATCGGCTCGACCCCGCACACCGTCTCCGCCGCCTCCAGCTCGAAGCCGCCCGCGAACACCGCCAGCCGTCGCAGCAGCAGCCTCTCGTCGTCCTGCAGCAGCTCGTAGCTCCAGTCCACCAGCGCGCGCAGCGTCTGCTGCCGCTCCTGCAGCACCCGGCTGCCGCCGGTGAGGATCTTGTAGCGGTCGCCGAGGCGCCGGTTGATGTCGGCCACGCTCAGCGCCCGCACGCGCGCCGCCGCCAGCTCCAGCGCGAGCGGGATGCCCTCCAGCCGCGCCACCAGCTCGGCCACCGCCGGCGCCTCGCGTTCGTTCAGCTCGAAGGCCGGCTTGTGCGCCTGTGCGCGCTGCACGAACAGTTGCACCGCCGGCGTCGCCTGCAGCACCGCCAGGCTCGCACTGCGTTCGGGCACCGGCAGCGGCAGGATCGGCACCGTGCGCTCGCCGGGCACGTGCAGCGGCTCGCGGCTGGTGGCGAGCATGCGCACCTGCGGCGCGCTCCTGACGATCGCGTGCGCCAGCTCCGCCGCCGGCCCGATCAGGTGCTCGCAGTTGTCCAGGATCAGCAGCGCGCGCCGGGCCTTCAGATGCGCGCCGATCGAGGCCGGCAGCGGCCGCCCGGGCTCCTCGGCCACCCCGAGCACCTGCGCGGCCACGGCCGCCACCAGCGCCGCATCGCGCAGCGGCGACAAGTCGACGAACCACACCCCGTCCGGGAACAGGTGCATGCGCTCGGCCGCCACCTGCAGCGACAGCCGCGTCTTGCCCAGGCCGCCCATGCCCAGCAGGGTGACCAGCCGCGCCTCGCCGAGCAGCGCCTCGATCTCGTCGATCTCGTGCTCGCGGCCGATGAACGAGGTTCCCTGGTGCGGCAGGTTGTTCGGGATCTCGCGCGCCGGCATCCACCAGTCGCCGATGCGCACCACGCGGTGCACCTTGTCGCTGTCGGCCGGCGCGACCAGGCGCTGCCCGGGCGCGCCGACCTCGAACAGCTCGATCGGCTCGTCCAGCCCCTTGATCTGCCAGTGCCCGTGCGACTGCAGCCTGAGCTCGCTGCGCCCCAGGTCCTCGCGCGCCTCGGGCGTGAGCAGCGTCTGCCCGCCGCGCGCCAGCGACATCACCCGCGCCGCGGTCGGCTTGGCCAGGCCGTCGACCTCCAGCGGCTTGGCGCCGCGCGCCACGTCCCCGGCCGCGTTCTCGCGCAGGATCACCGGGCCCACGTGCAACCCGGCGCGCGCCTTCAGCGGCATCGGCAGCTCGGCCAGCGCGTGGTGGTAGCGCAGCGCGTAGCCCACCGCATCGGCCGCCGTCTCGAACAGCAGCAGCATGCCGTCGGTCTTGTCGATCTCTCGCCCGCGCCACTGCGGCAGCAGGTCGCGCGCGACCCGGTCGTGCGCCGCCCAGACCTCGGCCATGGCCTCGTCGCCGATCGTCTCGGACAGCTTCGTGCTGTCCACCACGTCGGTCAGCAGCAGCGCTCGGATCTCGGCCATCGCCGTCCTGGTGAACCGGCCCGCGCATTCGGTCGGCCGCGGTGTCGGCGCTTCGCGACGGGCCGCCGGCCCTCGCCCCATCGTCAGGCAGCCGCCCCAACCGCTGCCGCCGCGGCCCCCTCGGCCGCGGCGCGGCAATGCTACGCGGCATCGCCCCGAGCGTCTTCGGCAGATCGACGGAGCCGGGCCGACCGGGTCGGATCCGGCGACGGTTGCCCTGAGGCCTTGCCCAACAGGGTTTCGGCCCTGGCCGATGCCCCGGTACCGCCCGTCGGCATGACCGCGGGCGCCCACCTGTTACATGCGGCGCCAGTCCAGACGGACGGCGCACCCCGCAGCCGAGGGGCCAGCCGTTGGAGCAACCAACTCATAATCGTTGATACAGCGCAAAATCGACTCTGGGCGGGACTGCCGTTTCGCTCGTTGCGCTGGTTCTGCTGGATCGACGGGCACCCGCTCCGCCATCAGCCGAAGTCTCTGCCCTGGGGAGTTGGCCGGATGAACGCTCGAATTCACAACCGGTTCCTGTGCGGTGCACTCGCGCTGCTGGGCGCTACTGCCGCACTGGCGCCCGCCGAGGCGGCGGTCTATCGCGGCAGGTTCGACCCCGTCTACGGCGCGCCATTCACAACGCCCGCGCTCGCCTGGGCAGGTACTCTCGAAGTTGCCGTCGACGATTCGTGCGTCAATCCCGGCACGGTAACCTTGCTGCTTGACTGCCCCATCGGCGGATTCCAGATCAACGAGGCCAAGGTCTTCCTTTACACGGCGGGCGATCCCGTTGACGCCGATGGCTTCCCGTTACCGGGTTCGATCAAACAGACCCTGGACTTCGGGTCCGCTGCGGGCCCGGCCATCTCGGGTCTCGGCTGGCAACTGACATTCGACGGGAGCGAGGACTTGACCGGGGCCATGTCCACTGCCTTCCCGGCTCTGCAGGGTGCGATCGACGAGACTCGACTCAACGAGTCGCCCTTCAGCACGACGAGTACCGCCCAGGCCTATTTCAGCCTGCAGTTCCTCGGGCAGTATGCCCAGCTTTATTGGTTCCAGAACGAGCCCAGCGCCTTGGAGCTGTTGGCCCTGACGGCGGGCTACCAGGACGAGGGCTTCTGCCGCGAGAACGGCGTGGTTCGAATTCGCCCGATCTGGCTTATCGGATATTCGGGCAATCGTTGTGGCTGGTCGGATCCCGAGAACATCGATGAATTGGGAGCGTTCATCACCTTCGAAAGAGTGCCTGAACCCGCCACGCACACGCTGGTGCCTGCCGCCCTCGCGCTGATGGGCGTGGCTGGCATGGTCAGCCGCCGTCGACGGTCGTCGAAATCCGAGGCTTGAACAAGAGGGCCCTCGCCCCTGGGGGTTTGCGCCTGCCGCCGCGACGCCCGCCCTTGCGGGTGTTGCGTCCCGAGCGTAGGCCGCGGTCCGATCCAGGCGTCTTTCGTTCACGTGGCGCTCGGCTCCGGCTCCGGAAGCGCTAGGGCGCAACGGACCGCATCGTCCACCTCCCACCGATCCCAGGCATCGTTCCAGGCCTGGACGAAGGCCTCGTTCGGCTGCCCTTCGCGCAGGCGGGCGACGAAGCCTTGCCACTGCTGCTCGGCGCGCGGCGACCGGATCAATGACAGCCGCTGACGGAAGGTGGTCACCGTCGCGACGATACGCACCGCGCTCTCCACCGCGCCCAGCCTCTGCGCGAGCATGGCGTGCGTCTCGAGGCAGCCGAGCAGCTCTTCCCACATCTCGAAGTCCCGGAACGCCTGAAGGGCCGCGCCGAGACGTGCGGGCGCCGACTCGAGGCGGCCCGCCGCCGAATCGACTTGGCCGAGCCACGACAAGGCATTCGCCTCCCCGCGCCGGTCCGCGGCCTCGCGGCTCACCTCCAACGAGTGTTCCAGCAGCCGGCCCGCTGCAGGCAGGTCGCCGGAGTCGAAGGCCAGCTCGCCCAGCACCAGCTCACACTCGCACTCGACTTCCCGGTACTCGACCTCGCGCGCGATCTTCAGCGCTTCGGCCAGGCGGATGCCGGCCTGGGCGTCATCACCCAAGTAGTGGGCGATCTGGCCGAGATGGAGCAGCCCGATCGCCTCGCCCACCCGATCCCCGAGCCGGCGAAAGATCTCGAGCGCCTCCATCTCGCCGACCTCGGCCCCCATCGCGTCGCCCACCTTCAGCCGCACCAGCGACAGCGTCGACAGCGTCGCCGCGATGTCGATCAGGCTGCCGAGGCCGCGCCGCAGTTCGAGGCACTTCTCCAGCATCTGCAGTGCCTCCGCCCGGTCACTCTGACTCTCGGCGAGCGCCGCGCCGACGTAAAGACCGTGGGCGTGGGCCAGGTCCGACACCGCGATGTCGGGCAGCGCCAGCGCCGCCTTCACCAAGCGCCGACCCTCGGTGATGTAGCCGCGCAGGATCCAGAAGCCCTGCAGCGCGACCGCGAACTTCACGGCGATCAGCGGGTCGGCACCCCCGGCCAGAGCCAAGTCGATCGCCGAGCGCATGTTGTCGAGCTCGGCCTCGACGCGCCGCAACCACTGCGCCTGCTCCGGCCCCTCGAGTCCAGCGCGCGCTTCCTTGGCCAAGGCGAAGAAGTAGGCGTTGTGCCGCTCGGCGGCTGGCGCCTCCTCGCCGTCTTGCTGCAGCTTCTCGCGCGCATAGTCCCGGATCGTCTCCAGCATCCGATAGCGTGCGCCCTCCTCACGCTCCTGCAGCATCACCAGCGACTTCTCCACCAGCGAGCCGAGCAGGTCCAGCACCTCGACGTCCTCGATCGGCGCGACCCCGCACACCTTCTCCGCCGCCTCCAGCTCGAATCCGCCGACGAACACCGCCAGGCGCCTGAGCAGCAGCTTCTCGTTGTCCTGCAGCAGCTCGTAGCTCCAGTCCACCAGCGCGCGCAGCGTCTGCTGCCGCTCCTGCAGCACCCGGCTGCCCCCGGTGAGGATCTTGTAGCGGTCGGTCAGCCGCTTGTTGATGTCGGCCACGCTCATCGCACGCACCCGTGCCGCCGCCAGCTCCAGCGCCAGCGGGATGCCCTCCAGCCGCGCCACCAGCTCCGCCACGGCCGGCGCCTCGCGCTCGTTGAGCTCGAAGGCCGGCTTGTGCGCCTGCGCCCGCTCCACGAAAAGCTGGACCGAGGGGGTGGCGCGCAGCACCTCCAGGCTGGCCAGCCGTTCGGGCACCGGCAGCGGCAGGATCGGGTAGGTTTTCTCTCCCGGTACGTGCAGCGCTTCGCGGCTCGAGGCGATCATGCGCACGTTCGGCGCGTTCTTGACGATCGCGTGCGCCAGCTCGGCCGAGGGCTTGATCAGGTGCTCGCAGTTGTCCAGGATCAGCAGCGCGCGCTTCGGGCGAAGGTGCGCGCCGATCAAGGCCAGAACCGCCCGTCCGGGCTCCTCGGCCACGCCCAGCACCTGCGCGGCTTCTGCCGCAACCAGCGCGCCGTCGGTCAGCGGCGACAGGTCGAGGAACCACACCCCGTCCGGATACAGGTGCAGTTGCTCGGCCGCTACCTGCAGCGACAGCCGCGTCTTGCCCAGGCCTCCCATGCCCAGCAGCGTAACCAGCCGCGCTTGGCTGAGCATCGACTTGACCTCGTCGATCTCACGCTCACGGCCGACGAAGCTGGTGCCCTGGTGCGGCAGGTTGTTCGGGATCTCCTTGACGGGCATCCACCAGTCACCGGTCTTGACGACGCGGAAGACCTTCTCGCTGTCGCTCGGAGCGACGAAGCGGTCTTCGGGGAAGCCCACTTCGAACAGCTCGATCGGCTCGTCCACCCCCTTGATCTGCCAGTGCCCGTGCGACTGGGTCTTCAGCACGCTCTTGCCCAGGTCGTCGCGCGCCTCGGGGGTCAGCAACGTCTGCCCGCCGCGGGCCAGCGACATCACCCGCGCCGCGGTGGGCTTGGCCAGGCCGTCCACCTCCAGCGGCTTGGCGCCGCGCGCCACGTCCTCGGGAGCGTTCTCGCGCAGGATCACCGGGCCCACGTGCAGCCCGGCGCGCGCCTTCAGCGGCACGGGCAACTCGGCCAACGCGTGGTGGTAGTGCAACGCGTAGTACACCGCGTCGGCCGCCGTGTCGAACATCAGCAGCATGCCGTCGGTCTTGTCGATCTCGCGCCCGCGCCACTGCGGCAGCAGGTCGCGCGCGACCCGGTCGTGCGCCGCCCAGACCTCGGCCATGGCCTCGTCGCCGATCGCCTCGGACAGCTTGGTGCTGTCCACCACGTCGGTCAGCAGCAGCGCGCGGATCTCGGCCATCGCGGTCCTGGTGAACCGGCCCGCGCGTTCGGTCGGCCGCGGTGCCGGCGCTTCGCGACGGGCCGGCGCCCCTCGCCCCATCGTCAGGCAGCTGCCCCGGCTGCCGCCGCCGCACCTTCCGCTGCGGCGCCGACATCCTACGCGGCATCGCGGACTTCGTCTTCGTTCGCCCGGCGGATGGCGCCCTCGAGCTCTGGGGCCCCACCGCCACAGCGCAACTCGACCGCCCTAGACAGGCGCCATCGCTCAATCCACCGGCGCCGCCGCCTCCCGCACCGGATCGCGCTTCGGCCCGCCGAACTGCGCCAGCGCCACGCCGGCCAGCGTCACCGCGGCGCCGGCCAGCTTGATGCCGGTGTAGCGCTCGCCGGTCACCGCCCAGGCCACCAGGCCGGCCACGGGCGGCATCAGGTACATCAGCGGCGCGCTGCGCGCCACGCCGCGCACCGCGTTCACCCAGCCCCAGACCAGCCAGCCGAGGAAGGCCGAGATCAGCACCGCGTACAAGGTGCCCAGCCACACGCCGGCCGGCAGCTCGCCCCAGGCCACCCGCAGCCCGGCCGGCAGGCTCACCAGCACCACCGGCGCGCTGCCCAGCAGCACCGCGTAGGTCATCACCACCACGCCGCCATGGCGCTCGATCAGCGGCTTGGCCGCCACCGTGTAGTACGAGAAGAACGACGCCGCCACCAGCAGCACCAGGTCCCCCGCGCTGGCCGACCATTGCGCGCCGAGCAGCTTGTCCGACAGGAACAACAGCACCCCGCCCAGCGCCACCGCCACGCCCGCGACCTGGCCGCGGGTCAGGTGCTCGACACCGGTCGCGCGCAGGATCAGCAGCGTGAACAGCGGCCCGCAGCCGAGGATCAGCGAGCTCGAGAACGCGGTCGACCAATGGATGCCGTAGGTCACCAGGCCGACGTGCAGCAGGTGGCCGGCGATGCCGAGCTTGAGCAGCGCCATCCAGTCGCCGCGCGGCACCCGCGGCCAGCGCCGCCCGTAGCGCCAGCACAGCAGCAGCGCCGCCGCCACCGGCATGATCAGGTAGCGGGCGAACAGGAAGCCGCCGGGCGACGTCGCCTCGAACACCATTTTCTGCACGCTGAAGTTCGTGCCCCAGACGACGATCAGCGCGAGCGCGATCCACAGCGCGCGCCGTTGCCGCGCGGCGTGCACGTCCGCCGGCGCGCCGGGGGCCGGCGCCGCGTCGGCCTCAGCCGCCATCGCCGTCCTCCGCCGCGGCCGCGCGCCGCGGCTCGCCGAGGCAGCCCTGGGCCGCCTCCAGCCCGGCTTCCAGCGGCTGCGCACGTGCCAGCGCCATCCAGGTCGCAAAGCCCAATGTGAGCGCCCGCTTCGGCGCCTGGCGCGCCACGTCGAGGCCCGTCGCCGTGGCGACCATCACGCCGCAAGCCGGTGGGATCTCGTCCGCCCGCGCGATGCCGTCGCGGATCACGTACCAGCACTCGGCCGCCAGGTCGAGGTAGGCCTCGCGCTTGGCCGGCCGGCGCAGGTCAGCCAGCAGGTCGGCGCGGCTGACCTTCACCTCGTGCACCACCGGTTCGACGTAGGCCTCGACCGTGGTGTGGCGGATCGAGTAGACGTCCGGCAGCGCCGTCACCCAGGCCGCGTCGTCGCCTTCGCCGACCCGCGCGCGCAGCGCCAGAGCGGTCCAGACGATGCGCCCGGCGCGCTGCATCTCGCGCACCACCCGCTGCACCAGCTGCTCGTGCGCATCGCGCGCCGCGCGGTTGGCGCGCAGCCCTTCGGCCAGTGTGGCGACGCCGGCATCGGTCAGGCGCACGGTCTCGCGGCCGGCGGCGTCGCGCTCGCGCTGCAGCAGCCCGGCATCGAGCAGCTCGACCTCGATCATGTCCAACCACGGCCAACCGGCCGAGCGCCAGACCTCGCGCAGGCGGCGGCGGTGCGAAGCGGGCAGGGTGTGGGGCACGGAGCGGCTTTCGGGGCGGCGCAACGGGCCGTTCAACCGCGCTGCACCCACGCCAGCGCCGATCGTGCCACGATGCCCGCATGAACTCAGTCACCGCCGCGAACTCCCCCGCCCTGCAGCCAAGCGTCCGCCGCCCACGTGCGGTCGACGGCGTGATCGCCGGCCAGCCCACCAGCGACGGCGCCGGCGTCAAGCTCACCCGCGTGCTGACGCAGAACCTGCAGCGCCGGCTCGACCCGTTCCTGATGCTCGACGCCTTCGGCACCGACAACCCGGGCGACTACATTGCCGGCTTCCCGGACCACCCGCACCGCGGCTTCGAGACCGTGACCTACATGCTCGAAGGCCGCATGCGGCACCGCGACTCGGCCGGCAACGAGGGCCTGCTCGGCCCCGGCGGCGTGCAGTGGATGACCGCCGGCCGCGGCGTGATCCACAGCGAGATGCCCGAGCAGCACGAAGGCCGGATGGAAGGCTTCCAGCTCTGGCTCAACCTGCCGGCCGCCGACAAGATGCGCCCGGCCTGGTACCGGGACATCCCGGCAGCCGAGATCCCCGAACTGCGCCTGGCCGACGGCACGGTCGTGCGCGTGATCGCCGGCCACAGCCACGGCACGGCCGGCGCGATCGAGCGCGAACAGACCGAGCCGCTGTACCTCGACGTCCACCTGCCGCCCGGCGGCCGCTTCGCCCAGCCGCTGCCGGCCACGCACAACGCCTTCGTCTACGTCTACCGCGGCGCGCTCGAGATCGGCGGCCAGGCCGTGCCGGTGCAGCGCATGGCGATCCTCGGGAACACGCCGGGCAGCGACGGTGTCGAGTTGCAGGCCGGCGCCGACGGCGCGCGCGCGATCCTGATCGCCGGCCGTCCGCTGAACGAGCCGATCGCGCAGTACGGCCCGTTCGTGATGAACACGCACGAGCAGATCGTGCGGGCGTTCGAGGACTACCGCGCCGGGCGCCTGGCCTGACGGCTCGGCCGCCGCGCGCCAGGCGAACGGCGCCCCCGCATCCGGGGGCCCTTCCCGCGGATCGGGGGCTGCACACGGCCCGTGCCGCATGGAGACTCGCGGCGCAAGGGCGGCAATCGGGCTGACCCGACCATCGAAACGCTGATCCGGAGTCTCCCGCATGCTCAACAAGCTCACCACGATCGCCGCGGCCGCCGCGGCGATCGCCTTCTCGGCGCCGGCCCTGGCGATCACCCCGGCGAACAGCTGCAGCTTCGGCGACGTGTCCGGTGCCGGCATCACGGTCACCGACTGCAGCGGCTACTACGTCGGCAATCTGAACAACGGTGCCGACTTCGGCGACGTCAAGACGCTGCTCGAAGCGGAGTTTCCCGGCGTCGCGCTCGGCAGCGGCATCATCGAGCAGGTCAACACCGGCAGCAGCCCGGTGAACCTGACGAAGCCGGTATCCGGCGACACCGTGATCGGCGTGCACTGGGGCGGCGGTGCCGGCGGCGGCAATACCGCGTTCTATCGCATGACCATCGGCGGCGGCTTCGCCGGCTTCACGATCGCGACCCCGAACCCGGCCCGCGGCAGCGGCGGCCTGTCGAACGTCGCGCTGTATGCGACGCAGCCGGTGCCGGAGCCGGGCACCTACGCATTGTTCGCCGCCGGTCTGGCCGCGATCGGCTTCCTCGCCCGTCGGCGCAGGGTCCGCTGAGCCCGCGCCCGCCTCGCGCTCGAGCCCCGCTGCGGCGGGGTTCTTCGTTTCCGGAACGGGCCGGGTGCGGGGCCGGTCCCGCGTGCCGGCGACCGGTCGTGCGGGCCGCAGGCGG
>JAFLDG010000399.1 GCA_017302495.1 Burkholderiales bacterium | reverse complement strand
GACAGCCGCGGCGCCAGCGTCAGGCTGCCGAAGCCCAGCCCCGCCCCGGCGGCCATCAGCCCCAGCGGCAGTGCCGCCGCGCCGATGCGCTGCAGCGTGGCCGCCACGGCTTCCGGCAGCGGCAGCCCCGTGAGGTTTGCAGCCAGCCCCGCGACGGTGGCCAGGATCAGCGGGTTGCGCCGCAGCTCGCGGCCGAAGGGGTGGCCGCCGTGCCGCGCCAGCGGCCACACCGCGGCCAGGTTGCACAACGGCACCGCGAGCGCGATCACGAGCGCGATCAGCGCCAGGCCCTGCGCACCGCCGAGCCGCTCGGCGGTGGCCAGCGCGATGAACGAGTTGAAGCGGAACGCGGTCTGCGCGCCCGACGCATGCAGCCGCGGGTCGATGCCGGGCAGGCGCTTCAGCGCATAGGCGAGCGCGATGCCGGCGAGCACCACCGCCACCGCGCCGGCGGCCAGGCCCAGCGTGGCCAGCGGCTGCAGCGGCGAGCGCTGGATCGACGTGAACAGCAGCACCGGGAACAGCAGGTAGTACACCAGCCGCTCGACGCCGTCCCACACCGGCCGCGCCAGCGCGGTGAAGCGGCAGAGCACGAAGCCGCAGGCAACGAGCAGGAAGTCCGGCAGCAGCAGCAGCGTCGTGGCCACGGGCCGAGTGTGCCAGCGGGGCGCGGCGGCGGGTCGCGGCTATGCTTGCGCCCGCCGCGGCCACGCGCCGCTCCGCCCTTGCCTTCCATCGAGGAGACCGCATGAACCGCAGGAACCTGTTCGCCGCCGGCGCCCTGGCGCTCGGCTGGGCCGTCGCCGGCAGCGCCGCGGCGCAAGCCTGGCCGAGCAAGCCGATCCGGCTGATCGTGCCGTTCGCACCCGGCGGCACGACCGACATCGTCGCCCGCATCGTCGCGCCGAGCCTGGGCAAGGAACTCGGCCAGCAGGTGCTGGTCGAGAACAAGGACGGCGGCGGCGGCTCGATCGGCGCGCAGGAGCTGATCAAGTCGGCGCCGGACGGCTACACGCTCGGCATGGCGACGGTGTCGACGACGGCGGCGAACCCGGCGATCAACCCGAAGATCGGCTACGACCCGCTCACCGCCTTCACGCCGATCATCAACATCGCGGCCACGCCGAACCTGATCGCGGTCCACCCGAGCTTCCCGGCGCGCGACTACAAGACCTTCGTCGAGCTGCTGAAGAAGAACCCGGGCAAGTTCAACTACGCGAGCTCGGGCACCGGCGGCATCGGCCACCTGCAGACCGAGCTGTACAAGAGCCTGTCGGGCACCTTCATCGCCCATATCCCGTACCGCGGCGCCGGGCCGGCGCTGCGCGACACCGTCGCCGGCCAGGTGCCGATCATCTTCGACAACCTGCCGTCGGCGCTGCCGTTCATCAAGGACGGGCGGCTGATCCCGATCGTCGTCGCCGCGCCGCAGCGGCTGGCGGTGCTGCCGAACGTGCCGACCTTCAAGGAGGTGGGCCTGGAGCCGGTGAACCGGATGGCCTACTACGGCATCCTCGGCCCGAAGGGGCTGCCGAAGGAGCTGGTCGAGCGCATCGGCGCCGCGACGCGCAAGGTGCTCGAGGACCCGGCCGTGCGCAAGCGCATCGAGGACACCGGCGCGCTGATCGTCGCGAACACGCCGGAGCAGTTCGCGCAGCAGATCGCGGCCGAGTTCCAGGTGTACAAGGAAGTGGTCGCGAAACAGAAGCTCACGCTCGAGTAGGCGGCGCCGGTGGCCGTCGCCGGAGCCGCCCGCGAGGGCGGCTCTTTCGCTTCGATCGACGCCGCGAGCGCGGCGCTGATCGACCGCTTCGTCGACGCGCTCTGGGTCGAGGACGGGCTCGGCACGCTCACGCTGGCCGCCTACCGGCGCGACCTGACGCTGTTCGCCCGCTGGCTGCAGGCCACGGCCGGGCGCGCGCTGGCCGACACCCGCGAGGCGGACCTGCTCGGCTACATGGCCGCGCGCCACGCCGGCACGCGTGCGAGCACCGCGAACCGGCGGTTGAGCGTGTTCAAGCGCTTCGCGCGCTGGGCGCTGCGCGAGCAGCTGATCACCGCCGACCCGACGCTGAAGCTGCAGGCGGCGCGCGCGCCGCTGCGCGTGCCGAAGACGCTGACCGAGGCGCAGGTCGAGGCGCTGCTCGGCGCGCCCGCGGTCGACACCCCGCTCGGCCTGCGCGACCGGACGATGATCGAGCTGATGTACGCCAGCGGCCTGCGCGTGAGCGAGCT
The DNA here is from genome assembly GCA_017302495.1 of Burkholderiales bacterium. GTDB lineage: Bacteria > Pseudomonadota > Gammaproteobacteria > Burkholderiales > Burkholderiaceae_C > Rubrivivax. The sequence continues at coordinate 1,535 of JAFLDG010000399.1, read as the reverse complement.
GGTCGGCCTGAAGACGGTCTACGTCGGCCTCGACGAAGGCGCGCTGCGCATCACCGGCAAGGGCTCGAAGGAGCGCATCGTGCCCTTCGGCGCCGAGGCGCATGCGTGGATCCGCCGCTACCTGCGCGAGGCGCGGGCGGCGATCCTCGGCGGCCGGGCGAGCGACGCGCTGTTCGTCACCGCGCGCGGCGGGCCGATGACGCGGCAGATGTTCTGGAAGCTGATCAAGGCGCACGCGCTGAAGGCCGGCATCCACGCGCCGCTGAGCCCGCACACGCTGCGCCACGCGTTCGCCACGCACCTGCTGAACCACGGCGCCGACCTGCGCGCGGTGCAGATGCTGCTCGGCCATGCCGACATCTCGACGACGACGATCTACACCCACGTCGCGCGCGAGCGGCTGCGCGCGCTGCACGCACAGCATCACCCGCGCGGCTGAAGACCGTCGTCGGCGGCGGCCTTCGTGCGGCGCCGCAGCGCCGCGACCATCAGCGCGACCACCGCCAGGTTGACGGCGAGCGCCGCCGCGTCGAGCCAGCCGCCGCCGCGCCCCAGGTTCGCCAGCTCGAACGGCACGTAGATCGCGCCGCTGCCCGCCGCCAGCCATTCGGCCCAGGCGCGGCCGTGGAACAAGCCCCAGGCTTCGGCCAGCCGGCAGGCGGCGTAGGCCGCGGCGCCGAGCGCGAGCCCGACGAGGCGGCGATCGTCCAGGTTCGCGAGCGCGTCGACGAAGATCTTCGGTGCGCGCGACGCCGGGTTCAGGTGCAGGTGCTCGATCAGCTGCGCGGCGACGGCGTGCAGGTCTTCGTGCAGCAGCGCGAGCAGCCCACCCGCGGCGACCAGCACCAGCACGCCCTTGGCGGCCTCGAACGCGGCCACCGCGCGGATCGCGCGCCGGCCCGGCGTCCGTCCGGCGGCCGGAGTTGCGCGATGCGGTGTCATGCCCACCGTCACCGGCCGTGGGTCGCGGCGACGACGAACAGGCCGACCACGCACAGCATGCCGCCGCGCCAGGCGTGCGAGCGCAGCATCGGCCGGTCGGCGACGTAGAGCGCGGCATGCAGCAGCCGGCAGGCGACGAAGCCGAGGGCGAGGCCGTCGATCCACGCCTGCGGCGCCTGCGCGAACCGGGCGGCGACGACGCCGGCGAGCAGGGCCGGCGTCGCCTCGAAGGCGTTCAGGTGGGCCAGGTGGGCGCGCCGGCGCCAGCCGGTCAGCGCCTCGCTGTAGGCGCGCGGGTCGGCCACGTAGTCGCGGCGCGCGGCCGCCGAGCGCGCCGCCACCGACAGGAAGTACGGCAGCAGCACGGTCACCAGCAGGCACCAGGAGGCGATGGTCATCGGTGTTCCCCTTTTCGCGGCGGGTCGCGGAACTGCGCGATGGTGCCCGGCAGGCGCGGCCGGCGCCAGCGCCTGGGCTGGCCCGGAACGGGTGGCCTCGTCGGTTGCTGCCGCGCGCGCCCGGGTCGGGTGCTTCGGTCGGGGGCCTCGGTCGGGTATCTCGGCCTGACCTTCGGGGCGGGCGTTCGGCCCGGT
>JAFLDG010000398.1 GCA_017302495.1 Burkholderiales bacterium | reverse complement strand
TGGCGCTGGCCGCGCGCGGCACGCCCGGCGCGGTGCGCGGGCGCACGCTCGCACTCGGCGGCGCGCTGTTCCTGGCCTCGGACACGCTGCTGGCGATCAACAGGTTCGCGCTGCCGCTGCCGTTGTCGGGGTTGTGGATCCTGCTCACCTACTGGGCCGCGCAGTGGTGCATCGCGTCCTGGCTGCCGCGGCGCGAGTGACCGCGGCCGCCCGCGCGCGGCCCGCCCGCGCTCACGCGCCGGCCAGGTAGATCATCGTCGCGTTGATTGCGTAGGCCGCCACCAGGCCGACGCTGACCCAGCTCGCCACGCGCAGCACGCGGCCCTGCGGCCGCAGCAGCAGGCCGATGATGACCAGCCCGCTCATCACCATCGCCGTCACCGCGGTGCCGGCGTGCACCGGCTCGGCCGCGGCGAGCAGCGGGCCGTGGCGGTAGAACAGGTCGTCGACGGCAAGGATCATCACGTTGAACAGGCTGCTGCCCAGCAGGTTGCCGATGGCCATGTCGAGCGCGCCCAGGCGCAGCGCCGACAGCGTCACCGCCATCTCGGGCAGCGTGGTCACCAGCGCCATGAAGATCGTGCCGACGAAGCTGCGCGACAACTGCAGCTCCGTGGCCAGCCGGTCGGCTGCGCCGGGCAGCCACAGGCCGGCGGCGACCACCACCGCCGCGGCGACGCCGAAGCGCCGCCATTCGCGCCGGCGCGCGCCGGGGTCCGGCTCCCTCCCGGCCTCGCCCGCCGCGGCCGGCGGATCCGCGCCTTGCGACGCGTGCGCCTGCACGCTGCGCAGCGCCAGCAGGTACAGGCCGAAGAGCAGCGGGCTGTACGCGCCGACCTGGAACAGCGACGGCGCGCGGGCGCCGACCTGCATGCTCAGCGCGACGAAGCCGAGCATGACCACGCCGAAGGCCGCCGACAGCAGGTGCACCGCGGCGGCCTCGCGGTACATCGGCTGGCGGCGCTGCAGCGCATCGACGATGACCAGGAAGGCCAGGTTGACGACGCAGGCGCCCAGCGCATTGCCCACCGCCAGGTTCGGCGCGTGGACCAGCGCCACCGCGGAGATGCCGCTGGTCAGCTCGGGCAGCGAGGTCACCGAGGCCAGCAGCGCCAGCCCGACCCAGCCGCGCCCCCAGCCGTGCAGCGCCGCGAGCCGGTCGCCGCTGTGGCTGAGCACGAAACCGGCGCGGGCGATCAGCACGGCGCACAGCGCGAACTGCAGCAGCGGCCCGACCAGCGTCATGCGGGGTTCCGCCCGAATTCGGCGCGCAGTCGCCGGCGGACCACGCGCTTGCGCAGTTCCTCGGCCCAGAGCACGCAACTGGCCAGCGCCAGCAGCGGCAGCAGCGATTCCAGCGCCAGCGGCACGGTGTGGAACAGCGTGTTCAGCGCCGGCACGTAAAGCACTGCCGCCTGCAGCGCGACGCTCAGCGACAGGCCCGCGGCCAGCCAGCGGTTGCGCAGCAGCCGCGGCCCCAGCGCCGAGGCCGTGGCCGACTGGCAGTTGAGCACGTTGAACCACTGGCACATGGCCAGCACGGTGAAGGTTTCGGTGCGCACCAGCGCCTCGGGCACGCCCGTCGACAACCGCCAGGCGAACCAGCCGAAGGTGACGCCGGCGATCAGCGGCGTCATCAGCAGCACGCGCTGCAGCAGCGGCCAGCCGAGCAGGCGGTCGTCGCGCGGCACCGGGCGCTGGCGCATCTCGCCGCCGTCGGGCGGGTCCATCACCAGGTTCACCGTCACCGTGCCCTCGGTGACGATGTTGATCCACAGGATCTGCACCGCCACCAGCGGCAGCGGGAAGCCGCCCAGAAGCGCCAGCAGCAGCACCAGCACCTCGGCCATCGAGGTGGCGAACAGGTACAGGATCACCTTCTTCAGGTTGCCGTAGACCACGCGCCCCTGTTCGACGGCGCCGACGATGGTGGCGAAGTTGTCGTCGGTGACGACGATCTTGGCCGCGCTCTTCGCGACTTCGGTGCCGGTGATGCCCATCGCCACGCCGACGTCGGCGCGGGCCAGCGCCGGTGCGTCGTTGACGCCGTCGCCGGTCATCGCCACCACCTCGCCGCGCGCTTGCAGCGCCTCGACGATGCGCAGCTTCTGCGCCGGCTGCACGCGCGCGAACACGGCGATCGACGGCAGCGCCTCGCGCAGCTCCGCCTCGCCCATGCGCTCCAGCTCGGGGCCGTCGACGGCGCGGGAGGCACGCGCCGCGCCGCGGCCGCCGTCGTCGGCGATGCCGAGTTTGCGTGCGATCGCCAGGCCGGTGAGCTTGTGGTCGCCGGTCACCATCACCGGCCGGATGCCGGCGCGGCGGCACTCGGCCACCGCGGCCTTGACCTCCTCGCGCGGCGGGTCGATCTGGCCGACCAGCCCGAGCAGGCGCACGCGGCCGGCCAGCGCGTCGAAACCGGCGGCCGCATCCAGCGCATCGTCGTCGACCGCGCCGAAGGCCAGCACGCGCAGCGCGCGCGTGGCCATGCCCTCGGCGGCGGCGCGCGCGGCCTGCAGCACGGCGGCATCGGTGGCGCACAGCCGCAGCAGCGCCTCGGGCGCGCCCTTGAGCAGCACGTGCCGCGGCGCATCGGCCAGGCGGTGGCGCGTGGCCATCAGCTTGGCGTCGGCGTCGAAGGGCAGTTCGGCCTCGCGCGGCGCAGCGCTGCGCAGGCGGGCCAGGTCGATGCCGGCCTTGGCCGCGAGCACGCGCAGCGCGCCCTCGGTGGGGTCGCCGAGCACGGTCCAGGCCGTGCGCTCGTCCTCGGGCGGCAGCAGTTCGGCGTCGTTGCACAGCGCCGCGGCGGCGAGCAGTTCGTGCAGCGCCGGGTCCTGCACGTCGGCCGGACGGCCCTGCTCGAGCAGTTCGCCCTCCGGCGTGTAGCCGATGCCCTGCACCGCGAGCGCGCGGCCCGCGCCGCCGGCCGCCGGCAGCCAGAGCGCGACCGCGGTCATCTCGTTCTTCGTCAGCGTGCCCGTCTTATCGCTGCAGATGACCGTGGTCGAGCCCAGCGTCTCCACCGCCGACAGCCGGCGGATGATCGCGCCGCGCGCGGCCATGCGCTGCATGCCCACCGCCAGCGCGATGGTCATCGCCACCGGCAGGCCTTCGGGCACCATCGACACCATCTGGCTGATGGCCACCATCAGCACCTCGGCCAGCGGCAGCGCGCGCCACAGGCCGAGCAGCACCACGAGCACGAACAGGCCGAGCGCGGCGGCCACCAGCGCGCGGCCGAACTGCTCGAGCCGCAGCTCCAGCGGCGTCTTCGGCTCCTCGGCACGCTCGGTCAGGCCGGCGATGCGGCCGACCTCGGTGTGCACGCCGGTGGCCACCACCAGCGCCTTGGCCCGGCCGGCAGTGACGTGGGTGCCGGAATAGACCATGTCGTGCCGGTCGGCCAGGCCGGTGGCCTCGGCCACCGCCGCCACCGACTTGGCCACCGGCACCGATTCACCGGTAAGCGCGGCTTCGGCCACCTGCAGCTGCGCCTGCTCGACCAGGCGCGCGTCGGCCGCCACCGCGTCGCCGGCGGCGAGCAGCATCAGGTCGCCGGGCACCAGCGCGCGCGCCTCCAGCACCTGCTCGCGACCGTCGCGTTGCACGCGCACCTGCAGCGTCGACAGCCGGCGCAGCGCGGCCATCGAGCGCTCGGCGCGCCCTTCCTGCAGGCTGCCGATCAGCGCGTTGACCAGCACCACCGCCAGGATCACCGCGGCATCGCCGAAGTGGCCCAGCGC
>JAFLDG010000397.1 GCA_017302495.1 Burkholderiales bacterium | reverse complement strand
GTGGGGCGGGCGGCCGCGCCGCCGGGTCCGGCGGGGCGGCGTTCAACCCAGCGCCGGCCGCCGCGCCAGCAGCTCGCCGATCGTCTGCTCGTACGCGGCGGCGGCGTCGAGCAGCGCGCGGTCGGCCTGCGGCCGGCCGATCAGCTGCAGCCCGAGCGGCAGGCCGCGGTCGTCGAAACCCGCCGGCGCGCTGATCGCCGGCAGGCCGGCCAGCGTCGCGTAGATCGTGACTTCCATCCAGCGGTGGTAGGTGTCCATCGGGCGGCCGGCGATCTCGCGCGGCCAGTGCCACTCGGCCGGGAAAGGCCAGACCTGCGCGGTCGGCAGCGCGAGCAGGTCGAAGCGGTCGAACAGCGTCAGCAGATGGCGGTAGAAGCGCGTGCGTGCCACGCTCGCCGCGTACACCTGCGGGCCGGTCAGCCCCTGGCCCTGGTCGAACTCCCACTGCGCCTCGGGCTTGAGCCGGGCGTAGGACTCGGGGTTCGCGCCGAGCGGGCCGATCGAGCCGGCGACGAGGAAGCGGCGCCAGGTGAGCCAGGTCTGCCAGACCTCGTCGGCCGGATAGCCGAGCGCGATCGGCTCGACCCGGGCGCCGAGGCTTTCGAAGCGCCGCAGCGCCGCCTCGCAGCCCGGCACGATGCCCGGCTCGACCGCGAGATAGCCGTCGAGGTCGCCGAGCCAGCCGATGCGCAAGCCGCGCGCCTCGGGCCGCAGCGGCTCGGCGAAGGCCCGGCCGTCGGCGGCGATCGACAGCGGCTGGCCGTCGTGGCGGCCGGCCTGCACCGCGAGCAGCATGGCCAGATCGCGCACCGTGCGCGCCATCGGCCCTTCGGTGCCGAGCTGCGCGACGAAGCCGTCGCCGGCCACCGGGTCGTAGGGCACGCGGCCGAAGCTCGGCCGCAAGCCCCAGACATTGCCCCAGCCGGCCGGGTTGCGCAGCGAGCCCATCATGTCGGAGCCGTCGGCCACCGGCTGCAGCCGCAGCGCCAGCGACACCGCCGCGCCGCCGCTCGAGCCGCCGGCGCTGCGCGCCGGGTCCCAGGCGTTGCGCGTGCTGCCGTACACCGGGTTGCAGGTGTGCGAGCCGAGGCCGAACTCGGGCACGTTGCTGCGGCCGATGACGATGCCGCCGGCGGCCTTCATCCGCGCGACCATCGCCGAATCGTGCTTCGGCACGTTGCGCGCGAGCAGCGGCGAGCCCATCGTCGTCGGCACACCGGCGACCGACGAGATGTCCTTGATCGCCATCGGGAAACCGTGCATCCAGCCCAGGCTGCGCCCGCGCGCGAGCATCGCGTCGCGCTCGTCGGCCTGCTGCCGCAGCACGTCGGCCGGCAGCCGGGCGACGATCGCGTTCACCGCCGGGTTCAGCGCGTCGATGCGCGCGAGGGCGGCCGCCATCACCTCGCGGCACGACAGCTCGCGCCGATGGATCGCGGCGCTCAGGCCGCAGGCGTCGAGTTCGGTGATCGGGGTGTCGCCGGCCATCGTCGGTGGGGTCGGTGCGCGCCGCGGCCGCCTTCGGCCGCCGCACAATCGGGCAGCGTAGCAGAGGCCGTCGCGCCCGCCACCGGGCCGCGCCCTAGTACAGTGGGCCGCGACGGACGATCCGAAGCCATCGACGGCGCCGCGCGCGCCGAAGGAGACACACCCCATGCCGAGCCCATCGAACAACGGCGGCGCCGCTGCCGCCGACGTCGCCGCGATCCGCACGCTGGCCCTGGTCGGGCCCGGGGCCGCGGGCAAGACGCTGCTGGCCGAGGCGCTGCTGCTGCAGGCCGGTGCGATCAAGACCGCCGGCAGCCTCGAACGCGGCAGCACGGTCAGCGACTACGACCCGCTGGAGCGCAAGGCGCAGCATTCGCTGAACGCGGCGGTGATGCACCTCGGCCACGACGGCGTTCGGGTGCACTTCATCGACACCCCCGGCGCGCCCGACCTGATCGGCCAGGCGCTGCCGGCGCTCGAAGCGGTGGAAACCGCGGTGGTGGTGATCAACGCCGCCAACGGCATCGAGCCGGCCGCGGTGCGGATGATGGAGTACGCCGCCGAGCGCCACCTCGACCGGCTGATCGTGGTCAACAAGATCGACACCGCCGGCGTCGACCTGGCCCGCCTGCTGACGCAGATCCAGGCCACCTTCGGCAAGGAGTGCCTGCCGCTGAACCTGCCCGACGCCGGCGGCAGCCAGGTGGTCGACTGCTTCTACAACCGCGAAGGCCACAGCGACTTCGGTTCGGTGGCCGACGCCCACCGCGCGCTGGTCGAGCAGGTGGTCGAGGTCGACGCCGAGTTCGTCGACCGGTATCTCAACGACGGCGACATCGACGCCGGCGAGCTGCACGCGCCGCTGGAGCAGGCGCTGCGCGAGGGGCACCTGATCCCGGTGTGCTTCGCCTCGGCGCGCACCGGCGCCGGCGTGGCCGAACTGCTGGACGTGATCGTCAAGCTGCTGCCGAACCCGACCGAGGGCAACCCGCCCGACTTCCTGAACGGCGAGGGGGCCGACGCGAAGCTGATGCACGCCGAGCCCGATCCCTCGAAGCACGTGCTCGCGCACGTGTTCAAGGTCACCGCCGACCCCTTCGTCGGCAAGCTCGGCATCTTCCGCGTGCACCAGGGCACGGTCACGCCGGGCAGCCAGCTGTATGTCGGCCACGGCCGCAAGCCCTTCAAGGTCGGCCACCTGTTCATGCTGCAGGGCAAGGAGCATGTCGAGGTGCCGCGTGCGGTGCCGGGCGACATCTGCGCGGTGGCCAAGATCGACGAGCTGCACTTCGACGCGGTGCTGCACGACGCCGCCGAGGACGAGCACATCCACCTGAAGCCGCTGCCGTTCCCGGTGCCGGTGCACGGCCTGGCGATCAGCCCGAAGCGCCACGGCGACGAGCAGCGCATGTGGGAGATCATGAGCAAGCTGGTCGCCGAGGATCCGTGCCTGAAGATCGAGCACCTGGCGACGACGAACGAGACCGTGCTCTACGGCCTCGGCGAGCTGCACCTGCGCATGCTGCTCGAGCGGCTGCGCGAGGTCTACAAGTTCGAGGTCGACACCCGGCCGCCGCGGATCGCCTACCGCGAGACGGTGACCGCGCCGGCCGAAGGCCACCACCGGCACAAGAAGCAGACCGGCGGCGCCGGCCAGTTCGGCGAGGTCTACCTGCGCATCGAGCCGCTGCCGCGCGGCGAGGGCTTCCAGTTCGTCGACGAGGTCAAGGGCGGCACGATTCCGGGGCAGTTCATCCCGGCGGTCGAGAAGGGCGTGCGCGAGGTGCTCGCCGGCGGCGCGATCGCCGGCTATCCGGTGGTCGACGTCAAGGTGATCGTCTACGACGGCAAGCACCACAGCGTCGACAGCAAGGAGATCGCCTTCGTCACCGCCGGCAGGAAGGCCTTCGTCGAGGCGATCCGCGCGGCGCGGCCGATCGTGCTCGAGCCGATCGTCGACATCGAGATCACCGCGCCCGATTCGGCGATGGGCGACATCACCGGCGACCTCTCGGCCAAGCGCGGCCAGGTCAGCGGCACGACCAACGGCGCCGCCGGCACGATGGTCGTGCGCGGCCAGGCGCCGATGTCGGAGCTGGCCGGCTACCAGTCGCGGCTGAACGCGATGACCGCGGGCCAGGGCCGCTACACGATCGCGCTGTCCCACTACGAGGCGGTGCCGCCGAGCGTGCAGACGCAGCTGGTGTCGGCGCACAAGGTGCACGACGAGGAGTGAGGCGCGCCGACCCGAGGCCGGCAGCCCGGCGGCGCGCGCAGCCGGCGCCCG
>JAFLDG010000396.1 GCA_017302495.1 Burkholderiales bacterium | reverse complement strand
GGCGGCGAGATGGTCGAGGTGCTCGACGGCCTGGCCGACGGCGACCGCGTGCTCGCCGGCAGCGTCGGCGCGGTGCGCGACGGCGCGACCGTGCGCCTGGTCGAGACCCGCCTGAGCGCGCCGGGTGACGCCGCCATGCCGCGCGCCGCGCCGGCCGCAGGCGCGGCCGCGAGGGTTCCCGCCGCGGCGAGCGCGGCGCGCTGAACCTCCGTTCGCGAGAGTCGCACCATGTGGTTCACCCGCGTCGCGATCGGCAACCCGGTGCTGGCGACGATGGTGATGCTCGCCTTCGTCGTGCTCGGCCTGTTCTCCTACGGCCGGCTGAAGGTGGACCAGTTCCCGAACGTCGACTTCCCGACCGTGGTCGTGCAGATCGACTATCCCGGGGCGTCGCCCGAGATCGTCGAGACCGAGGTCACGCGCAAGGTCGAGGAGGCGGTGAACACGATCGCCGGCATCAACCAGCTGTTTTCGCGCAGCTACGAAGGCACCTCGGTCGTGGTCGTGCAGTTCAACCTCGACATGGACGGCCGGCGTGCCGCCGACGACGTGCGCGAGAAGGTCGCCGCGATCCGGCCGCAGCTGCGCGACGAGGTGAAGGAAGCGCGGGTGTCGCGCTTCGACCCGGCGAGCCGGCCGATCTACACCTTGGCGCTGACCTCGCCCGACGCCTCGCGCAGCCAGCAGGAGCTGACCACCTTCGCCGACCAGGTGGTGAAGAAGCGGCTCGAGAACGTGCGCGGCGTCGGCTCGGTGACGCTGGTGGGCGGGCGCAAGCGCGAGATCAACCTGTACCTGCGGCCGGCGGCGATGGAGGCCTACGGCATCGGCGTCGACCAGGTGCTGGCCGCCGTGCGCGCCGACAACCAGGAGCTGCCGGCCGGCACGCTGCGCGCGGCCGAAGCCGAGCGCGTGCTGAAGGTCGACGCGCGCATCCGCCAGCCGGCGGACTTCCGCGAGATCATCGTCGCGCGCAAGGCCGGCGCGCCGGTCAAGCTCGGCCAGCTCGCCGACATCGTCGACGGCCCCGAGGAGCTGGAGAACCTGGCGCTGTACAACGGCCGGCGCACGCTGGTGCTCGACGTGCAGAAGTCGCAGGGCGAGAACACGATCGAGGTCGTCGACGGCCTGAACCGTGTCGTCGACCAGCTGCGCCCGCAGCTGCCGAGCGGCATGGCGCTGGACGTGGTGCGCGACAACTCGCGCCCGATCCGGGTCGCGGTGAAGAACGTCCAGCGCACGCTGCTCGAGGGCGCGCTGCTGACGATCGGCATCGTCTTCCTGTTCCTGAACTCGTGGCGCTCGACCGTGATCACCGGGCTGACGCTGCCGATCGCGCTGATCGGCACCTTCGCGGTGATGTACGCGTTCGGCTTCTCGATCAACATGGTCACGCTGATGGCGATGTCGATCTGCGTCGGCCTGCTGATCGACGACGCGATCGTCGTGCGCGAGAACATCGTGCGCCACGTGCAGATGGGCAAGAGCGCACACGACGCCGCGCTCGACGGCACGCAGGAGATCGGGCTGGCCGTGCTCGCGACCACGCTGTCGATCGTCGCGGTGTTCCTGCCGATCGGCTTCATGGGCGGCATCGTCGGCAAGTTCTTCCACGAGTTCGGGATCACGATCGTCGCCGCGGTGCTGATCAGCATGTTCGTCAGCTTCACGCTCGACCCGATGCTGTCCAGCGTCTGGCACGACCCGGCGATCCACGCCGAAGGCGAAGCGGTCGCGCCGAAGAGCCTGTACGACCGCACGCTCGGCCGGCTCACCGGCGCGGTCGACCGCTTCTCGGTCGCGCTCGGCCGCGGCTACGAGGCGATCCTCGCCTGGTCGCTGCGCCACAAGCTCGCGACGCTGGCGGTGGCCGCCGGCACGCTGGTCGCGAGCTTCGCGCTGCTGCCGCTGGTGGGCACCGAGTTCGTGCCCAAGGCCGACTACTCGGAAACCTTCGTCAGCTTCTACACCCCGGTCGGCACCTCGCTCGAACTGACCGAGGCCAAGGCGCAGCAGGTCGAGCAGATCCTGCGCGAGCAGCCCGAGGTGCGCTGGACGCTGGCGACGATCAACACCGGCCAGGCGCAGGGCCGCAACCAGGTGCAGATCTACGTCCGGCTGGTCGACCGGCACGAACGCCGGCTCAACGTCGACCAGATGTCGGTGCCGCTGCGCGCGCGGCTGGCCGCGGTGCCGGGCATCACGGTGACGCAGGTCGGGCTGCTCGACGCGGTCGGCTCGAACAAGCCGATCCAGCTGTCGGTGCAGGGCTCCGACCTGCGCGAGCTGCAGCGGCTGACCGCGCAGCTGCTGCCGAAGCTGCAGCAGATCCCCGGGCTGGTGGATCTGGACACCAGCGCGAAGCCGGACAAGCCGGCGGTCGCGGTCGAGGTCAAGCGCGACGCCGCGTCCGACGCCGGGCTGTCGGTCGGCGCGATCACGACCACGCTGCGCACGCTGGTCGCCGGCCAGACGCTCGGCAACTGGCGCGCCGACGACGACCAGAACTACGACGTCAAGCTGCGCCTGGCGCCGGACGCGCGCGTGAACGCGGCCGACATCGAGCGCCTGGGCCTGACGGTGGGCAGCAACGCCGACGGCAGCCCGCGCATCGTGCGCCTGTCGCAGGTGGTGCAGGCGAAGGCCTCGACCGGCGCGAGCCAGATCAACCGGCGCGACCTGAACCGCGAGGTCGAGATCACCGCGAACGTGTCCGGCCGCGCCGCCGGCGAAGTCGCGGCCGACATCCGCCGCGTGCTCGAGCAGACCGCGTTCCCGCCCGGCTACGGCTTCCGCTTCGGCGGCTCGACCAAGGACATGCAGGAGAGCTTCGTGTTCGCGGTGCAGGCGCTGGCGCTGGGCGTGATCTTCATCTACATGATCCTGGCCAGCCAGTTCCGCAGCTTCCTGCAGCCGATCGCGCTGATGAGCTCGCTGCCGCTGACGCTGATCGGCGTCGTGCTCGCGCTGCTGCTGTTCCGCTCGACGCTGAACATGTTCTCGATCATCGGCATCGTGATGCTGATGGGCTTGGTGACGAAGAACGCGATCCTGCTGATCGACTTCGCGATCCGGCTGCGCGCCGACGGCATGGCGCGCAGCGACGCGCTGCTGCGCGCCGCGCACGTGCGCCTGCGGCCGATCCTGATGACCACGCTGGCGATGATCTTCGGCATGCTGCCGCTGGCGCTCGGCCTGAGCGAAGGCGCCGAGCAGCGCGCGCCGATGGGCCAGGCGGTGATCGGCGGCGTCATCACCTCGTCGCTGCTGACGCTGGTCGTCGTGCCGGTGATCTACTGCTACCTGGACGACCTGGCCGCCTGGGCCGGGCGGCTCCGGCGGCGTGCGTCAGGCCCGGTACAGGCCCGTGCCTAGAATCGCGCCGATCCCCGTGATTCCCGGCCCGAGCTTCCGCCATGAACGTCGAGCGCGCCCGCTTCAACATGATCGAACAGCAGATCCGGCCCTGGGACGTGCTGGATCCCGAGGTACTGGCCCTGCTGGCCGTGGTCAGGCGCGAGGACTTCGTGCCCGACGCCTGGCGCGCGCTGGCCTTCGTCGACATGGAAGTGCCGCTGCCCGAAGGCCAGTGCATGCTCGCGCCGAAGGTCGAGGCCCGGCTGCTGCAGGAGCTGCAGCTGCAGCGCGCGGACACCGTGCTCGAGATCGGCGCCGGCTCGGGCTACATGGCGGCGCTGCTCGCGCACCGCGCGCGGCGCGTGATCAGCCTCGAGGTCCGGCCGGCGCTGGCGCGCCTGGCCGCGGCCAACCTGGAGCGCGCGGCGATCACCG
>JAFLDG010000395.1 GCA_017302495.1 Burkholderiales bacterium | reverse complement strand
GGGCCCGACGACCACCGGCAGCATCGGCACGCCGGCAGCGGCATAGTCGGCCTGGCCGGCGATCGCCAGGCTCCAGAAGTGCGGCGGCGTCCACAGGAACAGCACGAGCGCGAGCAGCAGCGGCAGCGGCCCCAGCGCCGGGTCGACCGCCGCGCCGCCGGCGAGCACCGCGAAGCTGCCGGCCAGGCCGCCGATGACGATGTTGGTCCAGCTGCGCCGCTTCAGCCACACCGTGTAGACCACGCCGTAGGTGAAGGCGCCGAGGAACACGTACAGCGCCGACCAGCCGTTCAGCGCCCACCATGCGGCGCCGACCGAGAGCACGAGCAGCCCGCCGATCACCACCAGCCACGCCGGGCTGCGGCGCAGCGCGCCGCTGGCGAAGGCCCGGCCGCGCGTGCGCTTCATTCGGCGGTCGAGATCGTGCTCGACGTACTGGTTGAAGGCGCCGGCCGCGGCCGATGCGCCGAGCACCGACAGCGCCAGCACGACCACCGCGAACGGCCCGAGCGCCGGCCCGGGCGTGATCGCCAGCCCGACCAGCGCGGTGACCATGATCAGCACGCCGATGCGCAGCTTGAACAGGCCGAGCACCAGCCGCGCGCTCTGCACCAGAGTGCGCGTCGGAGCGGGCGCGAGCAGGCTGCCGTCCATCGTGTGCCCCTTCGTCGTCGACCGTTCGATCAGCGCGGCGCCCGAGCCGGGTTCAGCTCAGCCCCCAGACCGTCGACAGGTACTTCCAGTTGATGAAGTAGTACAGCACGAACGCGACCAGGAACACCATCGCCAGCATGAAGGTGCCGGGTGCGGCGAAGCCGGCCGAACCGTGCGCGGTCTGCACCACCGCGGTCGGCGAACCGGCCGGGATCGGCGTGAACTTCGCCACCGGCGCGCCGCCTTCGAGCTTGCGCCCCCACAGCAGCGAGCCGACCGTGATGTAGATGTAGATCGCGCCGCCGACGATCGCGACCATGCCGCCGATGCCGACCAGGCCCATCATCAGGTAGGCCGCGCCGGGCCACTCGTACGACAGCGGGTTGCCGGCGAAGGCCATGTCCCAGTGCCGGCGCGAGACGCCGAGCGTGCCGGCGCCCATCATCACCAGGCAGAAGAAGTACATCGAGAAGCCGAACAGGTACGGCTGCCACTTCGCCAGCCCGGGCGCGATCATCTCGCGCTTGAACAGCACCGGGATCAGGAAGTAGGTCAGCGCCATGAAGGTCAGCGTCGTGCCGACGACGACCGTGGCGTGGAAGTGGCCCGGCACGTAGATCGTGTTGTGGATGATCATGTTCAGCTGCTCGGTGCCCATCATCACGCCGGAGATGCCGCCGAGGAAGCCGAAGCCGATGATCGCGATGAACACGCCGCTGAAGGTCGGGTTGCCCCAGGGCGCCTTGCGCAGCCACTCGAACAGGCCCTTCGTGAAGCCCTTCTGCCGCTGCGCGACCTCCATCGCGCCGGGGATCGTCAGCCCGTGCAGCATCGACGCGAGCACCGCGAAGTACATGAAGTAGCTGGTGTTGACCACCTTCCAGCCGGTCGACAGCCCCGGGTCGGCGAGCAGGTGGTGCGCGCTGGCGAGCTGCAGGAACAGGATGTAGAGCAGGAAGGCGCTGCGCGACACGCGCTCGCTCATCGGCTTGGCGCCGAAGGCGATCGCCGCGACCGCGTACCAGACCGAGATGTGCGCGGCGACGTTGATCTGCTGCGAGCTGTGGCCGAAGGCCCACCAGATCGTGCGGTAGACCAGCGGGTCGACGCTCTTGACGACGCCGATCGACATCAGCCAGGTCGGGATCAGGATGATCGCGCCCGAGGCGATCGTGAAGACCGCGATGATCGCCGCGGTGATCGCGCCGAAGGTGACCAGCGGCACCGAGCCGGTGTAGGTCTTCTCGTTCTTCGCGACGACCAGCGTGCCGAAGAAGACGAAGCAGGCGATCAGCGCGCCGACGGCGAACAGGATCAGCCCGGCGTAGAACGACGGCGCCGCCATCATCGGCACGTACGAGGTCATCATCACGCTGGAGCTGCCTTCGTACACCGCGACGTTGTTCATCACCGCGCCGATGACCATCAGCGCGAACGCGGCCCAGGCGATCTTCGGCGTCGCGATCCGGCAGCGCAGCAGCGTCGACGAACAGAAGTACAGCACCGCGACTTCGAAGAAGATGATCCAGAAGATCAGCATGTCGATGCCGTGCGCGGTCAGCACCTGGTAGAAGGTGTCGGCCTGCAGCCAGTGCAGCGCGGGCCAGCGCGTGCCGACGACGCCGATCGCGAGGATGCCGCCGATCAGCAGGAACACCACCGCCACGAAGGCGTTGGCGATCATCAGCTTCTCGGCCTGGGCCTCGAACTGCAGCCCGGTGCGCGGGCAGGTGCGGTAGGTGGTGGTGCTCATCGTGTCGCCCCGCTCACTTGACGTACAGCTTGCTCACCATCGTGTGATGGTTGATGCCGCAGTATTCGTTGCACACCACGCCGTAGGTGCCGGCCTGGTTCGGCGTGACCGTGACCACGTGCTCGAAGCCGGGCACGACCTGGATGTTGATGTTCGCCGGCTGCAGCGAGAAGCCGTGGTTGTAGTCCATCGAGGTCAGGTGCAGCCGGTAGGTCTTGCCGGCCTGCAGCTCGAGGATCGGCCAGAAGTTCCACAGCCGCGCGATCAGGTACACGTCGCTGCCCGGCGGGGGCGCGACCACCGGGATCTTGTCGGCGGTCTCGGTGCGCACGGTGTACTTGTCGACCATCGCCTGCGTCTTCGCGGCGAAGATGTCCGGCGTCGTGCGGTAGGTCTCGGTCGACAGGTTCTGCTTGCCCCAGATGTGCCAGCCGACCATCATGAAGAACATGACCAGGCACCAGATCAGCGCGATCACGATCCAGGTGCCTTCGACGCGGTCGATCGGGTGTTTCCACCAAAGCCGTTCACTCGGGGGGAGGATGGCGCTCATCGGATTTCCTTGGTGTCAGCGGCGCGGCGGGCCGGGCTCACTTCGCGACCGGCAGGGTCAGGATGTCGTACACGCCCCAGGCGGTGTACAGGACCATCGGCACCATCACGCCGAGGAAGAGCAGCAGGAACGGGTTGTCGAGCAGCTTCTGCATGAAGGGGACGTCTTCGTCCGAGTCGGGCGCTGGGCTCATCGCGGCTCCTTGTTCATCGATCGTTCGGTGGCGGCCGCACACACGGCCGCAGGGTGCGATCGATTCTGCAAATCCGACCGCCGGGTCGAATTGAACTGGTTCAAGAAAGCGCGTCTTGCCCGGCCCGCGGGTTCACCCGGGTTGCCGGGCACGGCTACGATCGCCCGCCGTGCCTGCACCCGCGATGGATCTCGCCCGCCGCCTGCAGCTGCTGCGCCGTTTCGCCGCGATCGCGGCGCTGCTCGTGCTCGCGGTCACGAGCCTGAGCGCGGGGCTGCGGCTGGACAAGGCGGGGCTGGGCTGCGGCGAGTGGCCGGCCTGCTACGGCGCGGCGCTGCGTGCCGCGCAGACCGGCGCCGACCTGACGCGCCTGGACGAGTCCAGCGCGCCCCGGCTGCCGCTGCGCCTCCTCAATCACTGGGCAACCTCGACCGCAGCGTGGAGCGCGGCTACGCCGGCTCATCGATCTGGGACTGGTGGAAGCTGCCGGACCTGCGCGATGCACGTTACGTCGATTACGCCCGCGCCAACGCATCCCTGGGCATCAATGGGACGGTGCTCAACAACGTCAATGCCAAGGCCGAGTCGCTGACGGCGCCTTACCTCGCCAAGGCGGCGGCCCTGGCGCAGGTGTTCAGGCCCTACGGCTTGCGGGTCTACCTGTCCGCGCGTTTCTCGGCGCCGGTGGAACTGGGCGGGCTCCAG
>JAFLDG010000394.1 GCA_017302495.1 Burkholderiales bacterium | reverse complement strand
GCCGGGCATGGGCAGCGCGTAGATGTCATTGATCATCGAAGCACCGTGCAGCAGTGCTGGCCCATGGCGTTGACGCTCGTGCGCGACGGCGACCGCGTCGTCGCCCGGGTCGGCACCGCGCCGGGGCGCTGGACCGGTTACTGGGCGGTGCTGGAGGACGGCCACCGCAGCCGCGTCGGCGCGGGCGAGAACCGCGGCGAGACCCTCGCCCACGACCATGTCGTGCGGCTGTACCAGCCGGTCGGCGAATGGTCGGGCGGGCAGGGACCGCAGACCTTCGCCCTCGAGCTGCCGCCGGCCGATGCGGCGCACCCGCGGCGCATCGCGTTCGTCGTCGCCGGCGCAGCCGACCTGCGGCCGGTACAGGCGCTGAGCCTGGCCTGCTGATCGGCGTCGGCGCCGGCTCGACGCGGCGCGGCCGCCGGCGGCGGCCGACGGATCACCCGCACGAACCCGCTCGGCGGGCGGCGCCGGCAAGGCCGCCAGCACCCGCGGCCGGCTGCCCGGCGGGCCGTGGCCCGGCTATCGAATCCCCTGATCCGGCCGGCCCGGGGGCGCCGCCAGAATGCCCGGTCGCCCCGGGAACGCGGATGGAAAAGATCTGGCTGAAGCACTACCCGCCCGGCGTGCCGCCAGACGTCGACACCGGCCGCTACCGCTCACTGGCCGAGTTGCTCGACGACTGCCTCGGCCGCTGGCACGACCGCATCGCGTTCCGCTGCTTCGGCCAAGGCTTCGGCTACGCCCGCATCGATGCGCTGTCGCGCGCCTTCGCCGCGTACCTGCAGAGCCTGGGCGTCAAGCGCGGCGACCGGGTCGCGGTGATGCTGCCGAACCTGCCGCAGCTGCCGGTGGCGGTGGCGGCGATCCTGCGCGCCGGCGGCGTCGTGGTCAACGTCAACCCGCAGCTCGCGCCGCGCGAGCTGGCGCACCTGCTGAAGGACTCCGGCGCGCAGGCCATCGTGCTGCTCGAGAACTTCGCCGCCACGCTGCAGGCGGTGGTGGGCACGCTGCCGCTGCGCCACGTGGTGCTCGCCGCCACCGGCGACCTGCTCGGCGCGGTCAGCGGCCGGCTGGTCAACCACCTGGTGCGCAACGTGCGCCGGCAGGTGCCCGAGTACCAGCTGCCCGACGCGGTGCCCTTCGTCGACGCGCTCGCCGCCGGACGCCGGCTGCCGTTCGTGCCGCCGGCGCTCGGCCCCGACGACCTCGCGGTGCTGCAGTACACCGGCGGTACCACCGGCGCGGCCAAGGCCGCGGTGCTGCTGCACCGGAACATCGTCGCCAACCTGCTGCAGTGCGAAGCTTGGTACCGCCCCGCGCTGCAGCGGCTGCCGGCCGGCGAGCCGCCGCTGACGGTGGCGGCGCTGCCGCTGCACCACATCTTCGGCTTCACCGTCATCCTGATGCTCGGCCTGCACCTGGGCGGCTGCAGCCTGCTGATCCCCGACCCGCACGACACGACCGAACTGCTGAAGCAGCTCGCGCGCCACCGCGTGCACAGCTTTCCGGCGGTGAACCCGCTGTTCGCCGCGGTCGCGCGCCATCCCGACGTGCACCGCGTCGACTGGAGCGCGCTGCAGCTGGCCGTCGGCGGCGGCATGGCGGTGCAGCGCGCGACCGCGCGGCTTTGGCTGGAGAAGACCGGCTGCCCGATCTGCGAAGGCTACGGCCTGACCGAGACCAGCCCGACGGTGACCTGCAACCCGGTCGACGGCGCGGGCTGGAACGGCAGCATCGGCTTCCCGCTCCCGGGCACCGAGCTGCAGCTGCTCGACGACCAGGGCGCCGAGGTGGCGCCGGGCCGGCCCGGCGAGATCGCGGTGCGCGGGCCGCAGGTGATGGCCGGCTACTGGCAGCGCCCTGACGAGACCGCGCGCGCGATGACCGCGGACGGCTGGTTCCGCACCGGCGACATCGGCACGGTGGACGCGCAGGGCCGCTTCACCATCGTCGACCGCAAGCGCGACATGATCATGGTCGGCGGCTTCAGCGTCGCGCCGAACGAGATCGAGGACGTGGTCGGCACGATGCCGGGGGTGCTGGAATGCGCGGTCGTCGGCGTCCCCGATCCGCCGGCCGGCGAGGCCGTCAAGCTCGTCGTCGTGCGCCAGGACGCCGGCCTGACCGAGGCCGGGGTCCGCGCCTGGTGCGACGCCCATCTGCCCGGCTGCAAGCGGCCGCGCCGGGTCGAGTTCCGCGACGCGCTGCCGCGCAGCGCGGGCGGCAAGGTGCTGCGCCGCGAGCTGCGCGATGCCTGGCCCTGAAGCGCGCAGGGGGCCGGCAGGCCCCGACCCCGTGCGCACGGCGGGCGCGGCGAATGGATGAGCCGCCGGCGCTCGAGCCGCAACCCGGCGCGCTGCGGCTGTTCGTCGGTGACGAACCGGCCGCGGGCGCCGAGCGGGCGCTGCCGCCGACCGCGGCGCGGCACGTGCAGGTGCGGCGGCTGCAGCCGGGCGCCGCGCTCGTGCTGTTCGACGGCCGCGGCGGTGAATGGTCGGCGCGCGTGCAGCGCATCGGCCGGCGCGAGGTCGTCGTGCAGGTCGGTGCCCGCCTGGCGGCGCGGACGCTGGCGCTTCGGCCCGTCACGGTCGCGATCGTCATGCCGGCGAACGAGCGCATGGACTGGTTCGTCGAGAAGGCCACCGAGCTCGGCGTGGCCGGGATCCAGCCGCTGCACGGTGCGCGTTCGGTGCTGCGCCTCGACGCCCAGCGCGCCGCGCGCCGGCACGCGCACTGGCAGGCAGATCGCCGCCGCCGCGTGCGCGCAGAGCGGGCGCGGCCTGCTGCCGCGGATCGAGCCGATCCGCGCGCTCGATGCCTGGCTCGGCGCGCTGGCCGACGACGGCGCGCGCCGGCTGCTGCTCAGCCTGGCCGCCGATGCGCCGCCCGCCGCGGCGGTGGCCGGCGCCGCCGGCGCGTTGCTCGTGCTCGGCGGACCCGAGGGCGGCCTGACGCCGGACGAGGAACACCGGGCGCGCGCGCGCGGCTTCTTGCCGGCCAGCCTGGGCCCGGCCGTGCTGCGGGCAGAGACCGCGCCGCTCGCGCTGCTCGCCTGGACGCTGGTCGCCTCGGCGGCAGACACGGGCGCGGCGGCCGGCGACACTGCGGCATGAGCGCGCCGGGCCGCTCCCAAGCGCGAATCCCGCAGCGCGCAGCGCGGAGGGAAGTCCAGTGAGCGCGACGGGCCGACCCAGGGGTGATTGCCGAGGCGCGTCGCGCGAAGGGACTCCGTGAACCTGCAACTGCTGCTGCTGACGCTGTGCCAGGGCCTGTTCCTGACGAACAACGTCGTCTTCATCGCGATCAACGGCCTCGTCGGGCTGCAGCTCGCGCCGACCGCCTGGCTCGCGACGCTGCCGCTCACGGCCTATGTGCTCGGCGGAGCGCTCAGCGCCCCGCTGGTCGCGCGCCACCAGCGGCGCTACGGCCGCAAGCGCACCTTCCAGGCCGGGCTGCTGGTGGCGGTGGCGACGACGCTGCTGTGCGCGCTCGCCGCCTGGCAGCGCAGCTTCGGGCTGCTGCTGCTGGGCACCGTGCTGGCCGGCTACTACCAGGCGAACGCGTCGCTGTACCGCTTCGCCGCGGCCGAGCTGGTGGCGCCGGCGGCGCGCGAGAAGGCGATCTCGTGGGTGCTGGCCGGCGGCATCCTCGGCGGCGTGTTCGGGCCGAACCTGGCCTCGGCCACGCGCGAGGCGCTGCCGCAGGCCTTCGCCGGCTCGTACCTGGCGCTGGTGGCGGTGGCGGTGCTGGCGCTGGCGCTGATCAGCCTGATCCGCTTCCCGC
>JAFLDG010000393.1 GCA_017302495.1 Burkholderiales bacterium | reverse complement strand
GTGCCTCGCCGCGCGCGCCGCCGGCCGCGTGGTTCGCGCGCGGCGCGGGCTTGGCCAGCGCCTGCTCGACCGCGCGCAGCAGCTTCTGCAGCGTGATCGGCTTCTCGAGGAAGGCGATCGCGCCGTGCTTGGTGGCCTCGACCGCGGTGTCGATCGTGCCGTGGCCGCTCATCATGATCACCGGCATCGTCAGCTGCGCGCCGGCGCCCCATTCCTTCAGCAGCGTCACGCCGTCGACGTCGGGCATCCAGATGTCGAGCAGCACCAGGTCCGGCCGCAGCCGCTCGCGCACCGCGCGTGCCTGCGCCGCGTTCTCCGCCAGCTCGACGGTGTGGCCTTCGTCGCTCAGGATCTCGGACAGCAGCGCACGGATGCCGAGTTCGTCGTCGACCACGAGGATGGTTGCCATGGGCTGCTTCAGTGCCGCTGTGCGAGTCCGCCTTCGTCCGTCGCGCGGGGAACGACGGCCGGCGCCGCGGCACCGACGAAGTTGGGAAATGATAACGACACCCGCGCACCGAGCACCGCGCCGTCGGGTGCGTCGTCGGCCTGCCGGTTGCTCAGGCGCACGGTCGCGCGGTGCTCGTCGGCGATCTTCTTCACCACCGCCAGGCCCAGGCCGGTGCCCTTGCTCTTGGTCGTCACGTAGGGCTCGAAGGCACGCGCCAGCACCTTCGCGCCGAAGCCGGGGCCGTTGTCGGCCACCGTCAGCCGCACCGCGCGCAGCGTGCCGTCGTCGGCGCGCGCGGCGGCGGTGGCCACGCGGACGCGCCCGTCGCTGCGGTCGGCGACGGCGTCGAGCGCGTTCTGCACCAGGTTCAGCACCACCTGGCGCAGCTGCGTCGCATCGCCGAGGATCGCCGGCAGGTCGGCGGCCAGCTGCAGCGTCAGCCGGCCGGCCTCCTGCTCGTGGCCGTACAGCGCCAGCACCTCGGCGACGAGCGCGTTCAGGTCCAGCGGTTGCAGCCGCGCCGCCGGCAGGCGCGCGTAGTCGCGGAACTCGTTGACGAGTTGCTTCATCGCCTGCACCTGCGCGACGATGGTCGCGACGCTGCGTTCGAGCAGGCCCTGGTCGGCGCCCTCGAGCCGGGCGTGCAGCTTGTGCTGCAGCCGCTCGGCCGACAGCTGGATCGGCGTCAACGGGTTCTTGATCTCGTGCGCGAGCCGGCGCGCCACCTCCGACCAGGCCGCCAGCCGCTGCGCGGAGACGACCTCGGTGATGTCGTCGAACACCATCAGCCGCGCGTCGCCGGGCAGCATCGCGCCGCGCACCAGCAGCACCTGGGTCTCGCGGCCTTCGAGGTTCAGGTCGTAGGACTCCTGCCAGTGGTCGCGCTCGCCGGCCTCGGGGCTGGCGGCGTGCAGCGCGAAGCGCTGCTCGATGCCGGTGGCGAAGTCGGCCAGGCCGGGCACGTCCTGCAGCGGCCGGCCGCGGTACACCGACAGCGGCAGCTTCAGGATCCGCGTCGCGCCCGGGTTCACGGTGTCGATCCGGCCCTCGCGGTCGAACAGCACGACGCCGGCGCTGAGGTTGTCCAGGATCGTCTGCAGCCGCGTGCGCGCGCTCTCGAGCTGCGCAACGCCGCGGTCGACCGCGGCGCGGGCGTCGGCCAGCTGCGCGGTCATGTCGGCGAAGCTGCGCGTCAGGCCGCCCAGTTCGTCGCGCGACTGGAACACCGGCTTCGGCCGCAGGTCGCCGGCCGCCACCTGGCGCACGCCGTCGGCCAGCAGCAGCAGCGGCCGCACCAGCTGGTTGCCGAGCAGCGCAGCGAGCAGCACCGCGCCGAACACCGACAGCACCAGCGCCAGCGTCAGCGTGCCGATGTACATCCGGCGCAACGCGTTGCGCGCGATCGCGCGCTGCTGGTATTCGCTGTACGCGGCCTGCACCGCGAGCGCGTTCGCGGCCATCTGCCGCGGCACCGGCTGCACCGCGAGCAGGAAGCGGGCGTCGTCGCCGCGGTCGAGCGCGATGCGCGTGTCCGGCACGAGCGCGATCGCGCGCACGCGGGCCGCGGCGGCCGAGCCCGGTGTCGCGGCCCCTTCGTCCAGCCCCTGGATCTGGGCGCTGACGCGCTCGCTGCGGGCCTGGCGCAGCGCGGCTGGCTCCGGCCGCTCCGGCGCGATCGCGGTCGCGCCGGCCGTGGTGCTGACCAGCACCTGGCCGCGGCCGCCGAGCAGCGCCAGCTCGGTCACGCCGAGCTGCTCGCGCAGCCGCTCCAGGGCCAGCGGCGCGATCTCGCCGCGCTGCTCGGCCAGGCGCTCCGCCGCCTGCAGCGTCTTCGCGGCGAGGTCGGCGCCGAGCTGGTCGAGCGTGCCCTTGCCGAGCCCGAGGCCGGCATCGAGGGCATTGGCGACCTTCAGATCGAACCAGCTCTCGATGCTGCGCGCGACGAACTGGTACGACACGGTGTAGATCACCAGCCCGGGCATCAGCCCGACCAGCGCGAAGATGCCGGCCAGCTTGATCAGCAGCCGGCTGCCGAAGCGGCCCTGCCGTTGCCGCACCACGAGCCGCACCGCGGCCCCCGCCACCACCAGGAAGAGCAGGGCCGCGACCGCGACGTTGACCCAGAACAGCCAGACGAAGTGGCGCTCGAAGCCGGCGCCGTCGTCGCTGCCGGTCAGCGCGAGCACGAAGGCGAGCACCAGCGCCGCGCCGAAGACGGCGATGCCGGCAACGAGCCAGACCCAGCGCGCGTTGCGGTTCATCGCCGCACGCCGGCGGGCGCGAAGGGTGCCGCGTCCGGCCCGCGGCGGGTTCGCGCGCGTCGGCGGGGCCGGGCCCGGTCGACCCGGGTGCGGTGTTCGGCGCCGGGCGGCATCGCGTGGAACCCCGGCCTAGTCGACGCGCAGCGTGCGCTCGATGTCGAGCGACCAGTCCGACTGCCCGCCCAGCCCCAGCTGCATCGGGCTCGGCAGCTGGGTGGTGTCCAGCCGGAAGCTGAACTCGAGGTAGTGGCTCGCGTCCGGTTCGAGCTGGGTCAGGTCGGCCACCTTCCAGCGGGTGCTGCGCGAGGCCGCGGCCAGCGCCTCGGCGAGCGTGGCGTAGGTCTGGTTGAAGCCGCCGAAGCCGACGCGCCAGTTCGAGGTCAGCGGCTGGTAGGCCACGCGCCAGCTGCGCTGCACGCGCGCCACCCGGTCGTCGCGCCAGTACCAGCGGTAGCGGTACAGCGTGGCCTGCGCAACGAAGTAGACCGGCACGCCGCGCTGCAGCGCCTCGTCCACCGCCCGCGGCAGGCTCAGGCGCGCGTCGAAGTCGAGCAGCAGCTCGCCGTCCTGGCGGTAGGCCGTCAGCAGCGCGAGGTCGATGCCCTCGGCCCGGACCGCCGGCGCCCCGACCAGCCCGGCCAGCGGCAGCAGCGCGGCTGCGAGCAGCAGGGCGCGGCGGGCCGGCGGTGGGCGCATCGTGCGGGCAGCTTCAAGACGGGGTCAGCAGGGCCAGGTAGAAGCCGTCGTGCAGCGCCGGCGCGGCCTCGTCGCCATTGTCCGGCAGCGGCAGCAGCTGCCCGGGCGAGGCCGGAAGGCGCCGCGCGCCGGCGCCGGTGTTGCGTTGCAGAAAAGCGTCGATCTGCTGCTCCCCCTCGCTGCGAAAGACCGAACATGTGGCGTAGAGCAGACGGCCGCCGGGCTTCAGCAGCGGCCACAGCGCGTCGAGCAGCCGGGCCTGGAGCGCGGCCAGCGCCGTCACGTCCGCCGCCCGGCGCAGCCAGCGGATGTCCGGATGCCGGCGCACGATGCCCGAGGCGCTGCACGGCGCATCGAGCAGGATCGCGTCGAAGGGCCGGCCGTCCCACCAGTCGGCCGGCCGCGCCGCGTCGCCGGCGCGCAGTTCGGCCCGCAGCCCAAGCCGCTGCAGCGTCTCGGCGACGCGTTGC
>JAFLDG010000392.1 GCA_017302495.1 Burkholderiales bacterium | reverse complement strand
CGCCGCGCAGGTGGCGCTGGTCGCCGACGCCGACGCATTGCGCACCGGCCTGCAGGCGCTGCAGGAGCGGCTGGCCGCGATCGGCGGCGTCGGCCCGCTGCACCTGACGGTGATGGCGATCTCGGCGCTGATGCTGCTCGCCGGGGGCGCGGGCGTGCTGCGGCTGTTCGTCGGCGACCAGACCACGCGCGCGCGCCAGGCCGAAGACCAGCGTCTCGTGGCCGAGCGCCAGGAGCAGGAGGCCAAGCGCGTGAACGACGCGAACCAGGCGGCGATCCTGCGGCTGATGAACGAACTGCAGACCGTCGCCGAGGGCGACCTGACGCAGCAGGCGACGGTGACCGAGGACATCACCGGTGCGATCGCCGACTCGGTCAACTACACCGTCGAGGAGCTGCGCAGCCTGGTGTCGCAGGTGCAGCGCACCGCGGTCCGCGTGACCGACACCACGCAGCAGGTCGAGCAGACCTCGACCGAGCTGCTCGCGACCTCGACCGAGCAGCTGCGCGAGATCCACCAGACCGGCGAGTCGGTGCTGCAGATGGCCGGCCGCATCAACGACGTGTCGGCGCAGGCGCAGCACACGGCGCAGGTGGCGCGGCAGTCGCTGCAGGCGGCCGAGACCGGCCTGACCGCGGTGCAGAACACGATCGGCGGCATGAACGCGATCCGCGACCAGATCCAGGACACCTCCAAGCGCATCAAGCGGCTGGGCGAGTCGTCGCAGGAGATCGGCGAGATCACCGAGCTGATCGGCGACATCACCGAACAGACGAACGTGCTCGCGCTGAACGCCGCGATCCAGGCGGCCAGCGCCGGCGAGGCCGGGCGCGGCTTCTCGGTCGTGGCGGAAGAAGTGCAGCGGCTGGCCGAACGCTCGGCCGAGGCGACCAAGCAGATCGCCGCGCTGGTGCGCACGATCCAGACCGACACGCAGGAGGCGGTGGCGGCGATGGAGCGCTCGACCCACGGCGTGGTGCAGGGCGCGAAGCTGTCCGACGCCGCCGGCGCGGCGCTGGCCGACATCGACCGCGTCACGCGCGAGCTGTCCGAGCTGATCGGCCAGATCTCCGACCGCGCGCGGCACGAGGCCGACTCCGCGAACGTGGTCGCGAGCAACATCCAGCACATCTTCGCGGTCACCGAACAGACCGGCGAAGGCACCCGTTCGACCGCGCAGATGGTGCGCGAGCTGTCGCGCAGCGCCGAGGAGCTGAAGCAGTCGGTCGCGCGCTTCAAGGTCGCCTGAGCCCGATCGGCCCCCCGCCATGCTGAACGCCGAACCCGACGACACGCCGGTCGACGACCTGAGCACCCTGTCGTGGGTGCACGACGAGCTGCGCCGCTCGCTCGAGACCGCGACGAAGTCGCTGCGCCGCCACCTGAAGGAGGCGGAGGCGCTGGCCGGCTCCGACGTCGACAGCGTCGACCCCGCGGTGCTGCGCGCCGCGCGCGCGCAGATCCATCAGGGCGTGGGCGCGCTCGAGATGATCGGCCTGCCCGGCCCGGCGCGCGTGCTGCGCGCGAGCGAGGCCGTCGTGCAGCGCCTGGTCGCCAAGCCGAAGCTGCTGAACGCGGCGGCGGTCGAGGCGGTGGAGTCGGCGTCCTTCGGCGTGCTCGACTATCTCGGCCGCAAGCTCGCCGGCAAGGGCCTGCCCACGCTCGCGCTGTTCCCGCAGTACAGCCGGCTGCAGCAGCTCGCCGGCGCCGACCGCGTGCACCCGGCCGACCTCTGGCGCGAGGACTGGGAATGGCGGCCGCTGCCGGCCGACGCCAGCGTCGCGCCGCGCCCGGCCGACGAGGCCGCCCGCGGCACGATGGAAACGCAGGTGCTGGCGACGATGCGCAGCCCCGACCGCGCTGCGATGGCGCGCCTGAGCGACCTGTGCGCCGCGCTCGGCGAAGCCGCCGACGGCCGCCTGGCCGACCTGTGGCGCCTGGCCGCCGCGTTCTACGAGGCGCAGGCCGCCGGGCTGCTGCAGCCGGACGTCTACGCCAAGCGCATCAGCTCGCGCCTGCTGGCGCAGTTGCGCATGGCGCTGGCCGGTCAGCACGAGGTCTCCGACCGGCTGGCGCAGGACCTGCTGTTCTTCTGCGCGCACGCGCAGCCGCCGGACGATGCCCACCCGGCGCCGCGGCTGGCGGCGGTACGCGAGCGCCATGCGGTCGACGGTTCGGCCAGTTTCGACTATTCGGCGGTGCGCCTGGGCCGTTTCGACCCGGCGCTGATCGCGCAGGCGCGCAAGCGCGTCGCCGGTGCGCGCGACCTGTGGGCCGCGGTCGCCGGCGCCGAGCCGCACCGCGGCGGCGGCCTGGCCGAGCAGTTCGCGCTCGTCGGCGACTCGCTGAAGCGGCTCTATCCGTCGGGCGAGATCCTGGCCGACGCGCTGCAGCGCGCGGTCGCGCAGACGCTCGCCGCCGGCGAAGCCCCGGCGCCGGCGCTGGCGATGGAGGTCGCGACCGGCGTGCTGTACCTGGACGCGTCGCTCGAGGACGGCGAGTTCGACCACCCGCTGGTCGCCGGCCGCGTGCAGCGGCTGGCGCAGCGCATCCGCCAGGTCAGCGAGGGCCGCGATGCGCAGCCGCTCGAGCCCTGGATGGAGGAGCTGTACCGGCGCGTGTCCGACCGGCAGACGATGGGCAGCGTGGTGCAGGAACTGCGGGCCTCGCTGTCCGAGGTGGAAAAGCAGATCGACCGCTACTTCCGCGACCCGGCGCAGCGCGAGGTGCTGATTCCGGTGCCGGCGCAGCTGCAGGCGATGCGCGGCGTGCTGTCGGTGCTGGACCTGGACCACGCGTCGCAGGCGGTGCTGCGCATGCGCGACGACGTCGACATGCTCAGCCAGATCGAGGTCGACCCGAAGCGCAGCGCGCACCAGCCGACCTTCGACCGGCTCGCCGACAACCTCGGCGCGCTCAGCTTCATGATCGACATGCTCAGCGTGCAGCCGCAGATGGCGCGCACGCTGTTCGATTACGACCCGGCCGAGGGCCGGTTGCGCGCGGTCATGGGGCGGCGCTCGAGCCGGCTGTCGAGCTTCGGCGGCTTCGACGAGGCATCGAAACCGGGCCTGGTCGACCAGGCGAAGTCGCTGGCCGAGGCCGCGGCGCAGGACGCGGTGGCCGATGACGCGCTGAAGCTCGGCCTGCAGCGGCTGTCGCAGCAGGCGCTGCTCGCCGATCAGCGCCAGCTGGCCGAGACGATGGTGTCGGCGCAGGCGGCGCTGGAGCGGGCGGGCGACGACGCCGAGCGCCAGGCCGCGCGCGCCGGGCTGGCGCAGGCGATGGCCGAACTGGCCGCGCCGGCGCTGCCGCCCGAGCTGCCGACCGAGCCGCCGACCGAGATCCGGCTGACCCCGGCGCCGAGCGCCGAAGGCGACACCGGCCTCGAAGAAGACGCCGAGATGCGCGCGATCTTCATCGAGGAGGCGCGCGAGGTGCTGCAGGACGCCGGCGCCGCGCTCGCCCGGCTCGCCGAGACGCCGGACGACCTCGGCGAGCTGACGGCGATCCGGCGCGCCTTCCACACGCTGAAGGGCAGCTCGCGCATGGTCGGGCTGAAGGCCGTCGGCGAAGCCGCCTGGGCCTGCGAGCAGCTGTACAACGCGCGCCTGGCGGAGAGCCCGCGGCTCGACCGCGAACTGCAGCAGTTCACCGCGCGCGCCTTCGCCGACCTCGGCCGCTGGGTCGACGCGATCGAGGCCGGCGCCCCGGTGCCGGTGGACGGCACCGCGCTGGCGGCTGCGGCCGACCGCCTGCGCGGCCGCGAGTCGCCGGTGGCCGACGCGGCGGCCGTGGCGATCGTGCCGCCGGCCGACGACGCGGCGCGGGCCGCGGCCGGCGCCGCGCTGCGCGAGCGCGTACCCGACCTGCCCGGCGCCG
>JAFLDG010000391.1 GCA_017302495.1 Burkholderiales bacterium | reverse complement strand
ACGGCGGCGCGGGGCCGCAGGTCGAGGCCGGGATCGCCGCGCTCGCGGCACTCTTTCCCGGGGCCGAGCGGCTGCTCGGCGAAGCCGCCACCGCCGCCGCGCTGTGCCGGCAGGCGCCGCAGGCCGAGTTGCTGCACCTGGCCTGCCATGGCGAGTTCCGCGGCGACAGCCCGCTGTATTCGGCGCTGCACCTGGCCGACGGCGTGCTGAGCGCCGGCGAGATCGAGCGGCTGCCGCTGCAGGCCGCTCTGGTGGTGCTGAGCGCCTGCGAGACCGCGCTCGGCGACGTCGGGGCCGGCGACGAGGGCGTCGGCCTGGTGCGGGCCTTCCTGATCGCCGGCGCGGCCCGGGTACTGGGCAGCCTGTGGCAGGTCGACGACGCCGACACCGCGGCCTTCATGCAGCGCTTCCATGCCGCCTGGCGCGGCGGGGGCTGCGCCGTCGCGGCGCTGCGCCGCGCCCAGCTCGAGCAGCGCGAGCAGCGGCCGCATCCGTACCACTGGGCGGCCTTTACGCTGCACGGCGGCGGTCGAGCCCTTTAGCGGCGCCGGTGTATCAGCGCCCGGGGCCGGCGCGTCTGTGGTCAGGCCGGCATCATGCCGGCCGGTTCGGAGGCCCTCGATGAGATTCAGTTCGATCGGAGCCGCGCTCGGCGCGGCGCTCCTGTCCCTCGTGGCGGCGGTGTCGGCTCGGGCGCAGACCGCCGATGCGATCGTGCCGGGCGAGGTCGTCGTCATGCTGCGCTCGACCGCCGACCTGCCCGGCGTGCTGGCTACGCACCGCCTGACTCTCGCCGGCGCGCTCGGCGCGCGCCCGATCTACCGGCTGAAGATCGTCGGCTCGACCTCGGTGGCGACGAAGGTCTCGGCGCTGGCGGCCGACCCGCGGGTGCAGATGGCCGAGCCGAACTTCTGGTCCAGCTCGCCCGAGGCGCGCAAGCGCTCGGTCTGGGCGATCGGCCAGGCGGGCGGCTACACCCGGCAGTGGGCGCCGCGCGCGCTGGACCTGGCCGGCGCGCACGCGGTGACGCGCGGCGCCGGCATGCGCGTGGCGGTGCTCGACACCGGTGTCGATGGCTCGCACCCGGCACTGGCGCCCCGGCTGCTGCCGGGCCGCGACTTCATCGGCGACGACCTCGACCCGAGCGAAGAAGGCGTGCCCGGCGAAGGGGCCTACGGCCACGGCACGCACGTCGCCGGCCTCGTGCTGCTGGCCGCGCCGGCGGCGCGGATCCTGCCGCTGCGTGTGCTCGACCAGAACGGGCTCGGGTCCACCTGGGTCGTCGCCGAGGCGCTGCTGCATGCCGCCGATCCGGACGGCGTTCCCGGCACCGACGACGGTGCCCATGTCATCAACCTGAGCCTGGGCACGACCCGGCGCACCCGGCTGCTCGACATCGCGGTCGAACTCGCGACCTGCAGCGACGACGATGACGACGAGCCCGACGACGACTACTCGGACCCCGGGTTCAACGGCGACGAGGAGCGCTGCGACCGGCACTACGGGTCGGTGGTCGTCGCCGCGGCCGGCAACGGCAGCAGCAGCACCCAGCGGCACTACCCGGCGGCGGAGGCGGCCGAGGGTGCCCTGTCGGTGGCGGCCAGCACGCGCGACTCGGCCATCGCCGGCTTCAGCAACCGTGGGTCCTGGGTGCAGTCGGCGGCGCCCGGCGCCGGCATCACCAGCACGGTGCCCGGCGGCGGCTACGGCGTCTGGAAAGGCACGTCGATGGCGGCGCCGCTGGCGGCGGGCGTGGCCGCGCTGGTGTGGGCCCGTAATCCGGACTGGAAGCCGGTCGACGTGACCAAGCGCCTGCTCGACCGCAGCGTGCCGCTGTGCGACACCGGGATCCGCGGCCTGCACGCCGCCGGCGCGGTGCTGGACTTCGTGCCGGAGCCGCCGGCCTGCGACTGAGAGGGTGTTCCCCAGATCAATGCACCCGCGCCGGGGTGGCCGCGGGCCCGGGCGTAGGCGCGCTGCGCGGCCCGGCCTGGGCGGCTGGGCAAGCAGCGCAACGCCCGCCCGGGCCCCGCCGATGCGGCAACCGCGTGGCGAGCCCGGCCGTCAGCCCGCCTCGACCGCGTGCCGCTCGAGCAGCGCACGCCGCGTCGCCGGCCGCGCCAGCTGCTGCAGCCACCATTGCAGGCCGAGGCCGAGCGCGGCGCGCTCCTTGCGGCTCGAGCCGCAGCGCCAGCCGTAGCCGAGCTTGGCCCCCGGCTCCGGCCGCTGCGTGCGCCGAGCGACCAGCGCGCCGCGCTGCAGCGCGGCCCGGACCATCGGCTCCGGCAGGTAGCCGCAGCCCAGGCCGCGCTGCAGCGCGTCGAGCTTCTCGGCCATGTTCGCGACGGTGAGCACCTCCTGCCCGGGCAGGAGGTTCACGGTCAGCGGCACGAACTGCTGCGCGCTGTCGGCCACCGCCACCGCGCGCCAGCGCAGCAGCTCGACCTCGCCGAGCGGCTCGGCCGCCGCGGCGAGCGGATGGTGCGGCGAGATCACGAACACGAAGCGCAGCTCGCCGAGCGGCTCGAGCGCGACGCCGGCCGGCGGGTCGCCCATCGCGACGCCGATCGCCAGATCCGCGCGGCCGCTGACCAGCGCCTCCCAGGTGCCGGCCAGCACCTCGTTGCGGATGCGCAGCCGGGTGCCGGGGCCGCCGTTGCCGACGTGGCCGGCGCCGGCCTTGCCCTGCGGGTCGAGCGCATAGAACGCCTCGCACAGCTCGAACAGCGTGAGTCGCGAGATCACGTCGTCGGCGGCGATCGCGAGCTGCGATTCCCAGCCGGCGGCGATGCGCTTGACGCGGTTCGCGACCGCGGCCGTCTCGGCCAGCAGGCGCCGGCCCTCGGCCAGCAGCTCGTGGCCGGCGGCGGTGAACTTGGCCTGGCGCGAGCGCCGGTCGAACAGCAGCACGTCCAGCGCCTCCTCGAGCTGGCGCACGCTGTAGGTCAGCGCCGACGGCACCTTGCCCAGCTCGCGCGCCGCGGCCGCGAAGCTGCCGGTGCGCGCGATCGCGTCGATCATCGCGAGCGCGTCGGGGGTCAGCACATGGTGGGCGAGGGGCATCGGCGGCGGCGGCAGGGGCGACGCCTTCATCTTATTTGAACGCCATGGTCGAACGGCAACGGCTGTCGGACACGTCGGCGGTGCCAACATTCCAGCCATCGCAACCACGGCCCCATCCGACACCATGATCACGCTCCGCCGGTCCGCCGAGCGCGGACATGCCGACCACGGCTGGCTCGACAGCCGGCACAGCTTCTCGTTCGCCGACTACCACGACCCGGCGCACATGGGTTTCGGCAACCTGCGCGTCATCAACGAGGACCGCATCGCCCCGGGCAGCGGCTTCGGCACGCACGGCCACCGCGACATGGAGATCGTCAGCGTCGTGCTCGACGGTGCGCTCGCGCACGCCGACAGCATGGGCAACGGCAAGGCCGGCGGTGCGAACGCCGGCGTGATCCGGCCCGGCGATGTGCAGCGCATGAGCGCCGGCCGCGGCGTGCTGCACAGCGAGTTCAACCATTCGGCCGACCGGGTCACGCACTTCCTGCAGATCTGGATCGAGCCGCGCACGCGCGGCATCGCGCCCGGCTACGAGCAGAAGCACTTCGACCCGGCGTCGCGGCGCGGCCGGCTGCGCCTGATCGCGGCCGAGGACGGCCGCGACGGCGCGCTGACGCTGCATGCCGACGCGGCGATCCGCGCCGGCCTGTTCGACGGCGACGAGGCGGCCGCACTCGACCTCGACCCGCGCCGCCTGGCCTACGTGCACGTCGCCCGCGGCCGCCTGCACGTGAACGGCCACGCGCTCGAGGCCGGCGACGCGGCCAAGCTCGACGGCGAGTCGCGGCTGCAACTCGACCACGGCGAGCAGGCCGAG
>JAFLDG010000390.1 GCA_017302495.1 Burkholderiales bacterium | reverse complement strand
GTTCGTAGCTGCGCGGGGCCAGGCGGCTGAGCCACCAGGCCGCGCGCGCGGTGGCGGCCGGCAGGCACAGCCGGCGGCGCGCCCGGGCGTCGCGCACGATGCGCGCCGCGGCCGCGACCGGCTGGGCCTCGCCGCCGCTGGTGCGGCGCGGTGCCGCAGCGGGGCGGCCGTCGCCGCCGAGCGCCGCGCGCTCGATGCCGGTGGCGACGAAGGACGGGCAGGCCAGCATCACGTCGACGCCGTCGCCGCGCAGCTCGCTGCGCAGGCTGTCGAAGAAGCCGTGCAGCGCGTGCTTGCTGGCGGCATAGGCGGTGCGGCCGACCAGCGGCGAGAAGCCGGCGATGCTCGAGATCACGACGATCTGGCCGCGGCGCTCGACCAGCGAAGCCAGCGCCGCCTGCGTCATGTGCAGCGCGCCGAAGAAGTTGACCGTCATCACCTGCCGGGCGACCGCGGGCACCGCGTCGCGCAGCAGGCAGCGCGCCGAGATGCCGGCGTTGTTGACCAGCACGTCGATGCCGCCGAAGGCCTCGACGGCACGCGCCACGGCGGCGCGGCAGGCGGCCTCGTCGCCGACGTCGGCGGCCAGGCCGAGCGCGGCGGCACCCCGTGCGCGCAGCGCGGCGGCCAGGGCCTCGGCGCGCGCGCCGTCCAGGTCGACGGCCACGACCTTGGCGCCGGCGGCCGCGAAGCACCGGCACAGCGCGCTGCCGAGCCCGCCGGCCGCGCCGGTGACGAGCACGGTCCGGTCGCGATAGTCGCGCGGCGCGGCCATGGCTGCACCCTCTCAGCGCGCCGCGGCGCGGCGCCGCGCCTGCCACCAGAAGTCGAACACCTCGGCCGAGGTCTTGCGCGGGCGGTAGCCGAAGTCCTCCTTCAGCCGCCGGTTGTCGAGCACCGGCCGGTACTGCAGGAAGCGCAGCTGCTCGGGCCCGTACTGGGTCAGCCCGAGGCGCCTGCCGAGCCACAGCGCCGCCCGCAGCAGCCACGGCGGCAGCACGCGGCAGCGCTTGCCCATGTGCGCGGCGACCTGGTGGATCGTCAGCGCGCCGTCGCCGGCGACGTTGTAGATGCCGGCCGGGGCGCCTTGCAGCGCGTGCAGGATGACGCCGACCACGTCCTGGTCCCAGATGAAGACGAAGGGGCTGTCGGCGCCGGCGATGGCCAGCGGCCGGGCCTTGTCGAACAGCGCGGTGATCTGGTTGCTGACCGTCTCGCCGAGGATGGTGCCGATGCGCAGCACGGTCTGGCGCAGCTGCGGTTGGCGCCGGCGGAACTCGGCGAGCATCTCCTCGACCAGCCGCTTGTGCCACGAGTACGCGAACTCCTCGTTGCCGCGCACGGCGTCGGTCTCGCTCAGCCAGGCCGGGTTGTCGGCGTGGTAGCCGTAGGCCGCGCCGGACGACGAGATCACCACGTGCCCGGTGCCGGCGGCCACGCAGGCCTGCAGCACGTTGCGCGTGCCCTCGACGTCCACCTGGTACTCGAAGTCGCGGTCGGCCTTGCGGCCCGGGGTGACGATGGCGGCCAGGTGCACCACGGTGTCGATGCGGTGCCGGCGCAGCAGCTCGGCCAGCGCCGGGTCGCGGATGTCGGCCGCGGCGTAGACCACGCCCGGCAGCCGGCGCTCGGCGGGGGTGTCGCGCACGTCGAGCGAGACCACGCACTCGGCCTCGCCGGCGGCCAGCGAACGGGCCAGCGCGGCGATCACCTGGCTGCCGAGGTAGCCGCCACCGCCGGTGACGAGGACGCGAAGACTCTTCATGACGCGGCTCCGACGGGCGCCGCCGGCACCCGCTTCATCCAGTAGGTCGACAGGGCCATGCCGGCGACGATGTGCCAGATGCCCCACCAGGCGGTGACGATGGCCATGCCGCCGAGGCCGCCGAAGAAGGTGAACACCAGCACCAGGCCGAGGCCGGAGTTCTGGATGCCGGTCTCGAAGGCGACCGCGCGGCGGTCGCGTTCGCTCAAGCCGGCCAGCCGCGCCAGCCCGTAGCCGCCGGCCAGCGCGAGCGCGTTGTGCAGCGCGACCACGGCGACGACGAACCGGGCGTACTCGCGGAAGAAGGCCCAGTTCAGCACGAGCGCGCCGAGCACGAAGCCGATCAGCACCAGCAGCGAGAAGTTGCGCATCGGCTGGTGCGCCTTGCGCGCCAGCGCCGGGTAGCGGTGGGCGATGGCCATGCCGGCGGCCAGTGGCAGGCCGAGCAGCAGCGAGACGTCGAACAGCATGTGCATCGGGTCGAGCGAGAACGAGCGCAGCAGCGCGTTCATCGCCGGGTCGAGCGAGCCCCAGAAGGTGACGTTCAGCGGCGTCAGCAGCATCGCGCCGACGGTGGACAGCGTGCTGATCGACACCGACAGCGCGGCGTTGCCGCCCGCGCGGTGGGTGAAGAAGTTGGAGATGTGCCCGGCCGGGCAGGACGACACCAGCAGCATGCCCAGGCCGATCGACGGCAGCGGCCGGATCAGCAGGATCAGGCCGAAGGTGAAGGCCGGGAACAGCAGGTGGTGGCTGATCAGGCCGATGGCCAGCGCCTTGGGCGTGCGCAGCGCGGCCTTGAAGTCGGCCACGCGCAGGTCGAGCGCGATGCCGAACATCACCAGCGCCAGCACCAGGCTCAGGCCCAGCTGCGCCTGCGGATTGAAGTTCAGCCGGACCTGGTCGATGGCCTCGCCCATGGGCGTGTCTCCGTGAGGGGTTGCGTGCGGGCGGCGGTGGCCCCGATGCGAAGGATTCTCCGGGCGCGGCCGCCGCCTGGCGAGGTTCGATGCGGCCGCGCGCGGGTGCGAAGAGGACAGGCCCGCGGCCGCGGCGGCTAGACTTTTGGCGCCCGCACCCGCACCCGCACCCGCCCGCGACGCAGCGCCCGTGACCCCCTTGCCCGGCGGCCTCGACGACCGCATCCACCGCCCGTACAAGATCGCGCTGCTGGTCGAGGCCCTCGCCGGCGACGGCGTGCCGGCGGCGGCGGTGCTGGCCGGCACCGGGCTCGACGCGGCCGCGCTGCACGACGCCGCGACGCGGGTCTCGGTCCGCCAGCTGCTGCAGGCCCACGCCCGGGCGCAGCGCCTGGCCGTCGACCCGGCGCTGGCACTGCGCTGCGGCCTGCGCACCCGCATCACCCATTTCGGCATGTACGGCTATGCGCTGCTGGCCAGCCCGAACGCGCGCGCGGCGATCGACTTCGCGCTCCGCTACCGCGCGCTGACCTCGCCGCTGGTCGGCCTGCGCTTCGCGGTCGACCGCGGCGAGGCGGTCTGGTCCCTCGACGACCGGCTCGGCCTGGGCGAGGACGCCGCGCTGCTGCGCTTCGTGTTCGAGCTGCAGCTCGGCACCCTGCTCGCGCTGCACCGCGACCTGCTCGGCGCCGCGCTCGTGCCTTCGCGGGCGCGGGCGCGCTGGCCGGCGCCGCCGCATGCCGCGGCCTACCGCGAGCTGCTCGGCTGCCCGGTGGACTTCGCCGCCGGCGCCGACGAGCTGCGTTTCGACGCGGCCCGGCTCGACCAGCCGCTGGCGTTCGCGAACCCGATCACCGCCGCCGTCGTGCAGCAGACCTGCGACCGGCTGCTCGCCGAACTGCACGACGCCGCCGGGCTGGCCGGGCGCGTCGCCGCGCTGCTGCTGCAGGCGCCCGGGCGCTTCGCCGCCATCGAGGCGGTGGCCGCGCAGCTGCAGCTGGGCGCGCGCACGCTGCGCCGCCGGCTGCAGCTCGAAGGCACCTCGTACCAGCAGGTGCTCGACGGCGTGCGCCGCCATGGTGTTAAACCATATGAAGTTGGCAAAGGAAATCCCAAGCAGACGAAAGTTACATTATCTGAAAAACCATTCACTAAAAGCACCAAAGTAGATGACACATTTGTTCCTTTAATTGGCGGTAGTG
>JAFLDG010000039.1 GCA_017302495.1 Burkholderiales bacterium | reverse complement strand
CCCGCTCGGCCGGCGCGCGGCGGGCGACGGCGGGGCGCTGTTCGCCGCGACTTTGCCGAAGCCGCTGCACCAGAGCGCGCTGTTCGACACGCTCGCCGGCCTGCTCGCCCAGCGCGATGCGCCGCGGCCCGCCGAAGCCGCGCCGACCGCGCCGACCCTGGACCCGGGCATGGCGGCGCGCCACCCGCTGCGCATCCTGCTGGCCGAGGACAACGCGGTGAACCAGAAGCTGGCGCTGCGCCTGCTGCAGCAGATGGGCTACCGCGCGGACGTGGCCAGCAACGGCCTCGAGGCGATCGAGTGCCTCGAGCGCCAGCCCTACGACGTCGTGCTGATGGACGTGCAGATGCCCGAGATGGACGGGCTCGAAGCCAGCCGCCGCATCGTCGCCCGCTGGCCCGAGCCCGCCCGGCGCCCGCGCATCGTCGCGATGACCGCGAACGCGATGCAGGGCGACCGCGAGCAGTGCCTCGCCGCCGGCATGGACGACTACGTGACCAAGCCGATCCGCGTCGATGCGCTGGTGCAGGCGCTCGAGCGATCGTCGGCACGGGATGCCCGATGACATGCCGGTTTCGAAGCGAGCGTCGAGGCTTGATGCGCCCGCCGGTGCGGCGCATCATCGAGCCGCAACCCTGGCAGACTCCGGTCCGCCGCTCCGCCCTGTCGTGAGTCCCGGATGAACCCACCTTCGATCGACCGCGCCGTCTTCGACGAACTGAAGGACACCGCCGGCGCCGAGTTCGTCGTCGAGCTGGTCGACACCTTCCTGGAGGAGGCGCCGCAGATGCTCGCCGAGTTGCGCGCGGCGTTCAGCGCCGGGGCGGCCGACCGCTTCCGCCGCGCCGCGCATTCGCTGAAGACCAACGCCCAGACCTTCGGCGCGGCGGCGCTCGGCGCCAAGGCGCGCGAGCTGGAGCTCGGCGGCCTGCCGGCCGAGGCGTCGGGGCTGGACGCGCTGCAGCGGCTGTACGACGCGGCCGCCGCCGAGCTGCGGGAGCTGGCGCGTGGCTGAAGCGTCCGGCGGCGGCGCGCGCCTGCTCGTCGCCGACGACAACAAGGTCAACCGGCTGCTGCTGGGGCGCAGCCTCGAGGTCCTGGGCCACCGCGTCGCGATGGCCGAGAACGGCCGGATCGCGCTGGAGATGCTGCGGCGCGAGCCCTTCGACCTGCTGCTGCTCGACATGGAAATGCCGGAGATGACCGGCTTCGAGGTGCTGGAGCACCTGGCGGCGGACCTGCAGCTGCGCGACCTGCCGGTGATCGTGACCAGTTCGCTCGAAGGCGTGGCGAACATCGCGCGCTGCATCGAACTCGGCGCCGAGGACTACCTGCACAAGCCGGTGAACCCGGTGCTGCTGCGCGCGCGCATCGGCTCGAGCCTGGAGAAGAAGCGCCTGCGCGACCAGCAGAAGGAGCTGGTGCGCCGCTTCGCCACCAGCGAGGTGGCCGAGGACCTGCAGCGCTCGGGCTTCGCGCTCGGCGGCCGGCGCATCGGCGGCACCGTGATGTTCTGCGACATCCGCGGCTTCACCTCGATCACCGAGCAGCAGTCGCCGGAGGAGACGATCGAGCTGCTGAACACCTTCTACACGCTGATGTTCGACGCGATCACCGGTGCCGGCGGGGTGGTCAACCAGATGGTCGGCGACGGGCTGATGTCGATCTTCGGCGCGCCGCTGCCGCTGGCCGACCCGCGCCGCAGCGCGGTGCGCGCGGCGCGCGAGATGATCGAGCTGATCGAACTGCTGAACGTCGAGCGCGAAGGCCAGGGCAAGGCGCGCCTGGCCATCGGCATCGGCATCGCCACCGGCGACATGATCGCCGGCTACACCGGCACCCATTCGCGCGCCACCTACACCTGCATCGGCGACGCGGTGAACCTGGCGGCCCGGCTCGAGGCGCACACCAAGGTCGCGATGCGGCCGATCCTGATCGACGGCGAGACCGCCGCCGGCCTGGGCAGCGGCGAGGTGCTCGAGCCGCTGGGCGCGGTGCAGCTCAAGGGCAAGGCGGCTGCGGTGGAGGTGTTCGCGGTGTCCGTCTAGGACAAGGCCGCGGCCAAGGCCTGTGATAGCGTTTCGGCCGGCCCCGAAACCGAGAGGAGCCTCATGTCGAAGGATCGAGCCACGACCGGTACCGACGGCCGGCCGCTGCCGGTGCTGCCGCCGGAACGCGACGCCCGGGTCTGGGCCCGCGCCTGCCGCATCATGTTCTACACGCCGGGTTTCCTGGCGCTGCTGCTGCTGAAGGTCGGCGAGCCCACCGGCTTCGGCATCAGCGTCGAGCTGCTGATGCTGGCCAGCATGTCGGCGGTGGTGGCGGCGATCTTCATCGGCG
The DNA here is from genome assembly GCA_017302495.1 of Burkholderiales bacterium. Classification (GTDB taxonomy): domain Bacteria; phylum Pseudomonadota; class Gammaproteobacteria; order Burkholderiales; family Burkholderiaceae_C; genus Rubrivivax. Next base: position 15,763 of record JAFLDG010000039.1, on the reverse strand, counting down.
CCGGTTCCGACGGTGCCGGCGCCGATCACGCGTCGCGCACCGGCGTGTGGAGCGGCTGCCTGGTGCTGGAACTGCTGGCGGTGGTGCCGCTGCTGACCGCGGTGCCCAGCCTGTTCCACGAACTGGCCAGCAGCAAGCTGCTCCACGACCCGGCGGCGCCCGCCGCCCAGGTCGCGCTGGGCTTCTCCGAGTTGATCCCGGCCGCCGCGATCCTGCCCTTCATGCTGTACCAGCTCGCCGGCTTCGGCACGCTGCGCTTCGTGCTGCCGAAAGCCTGGAACATCGTGGCCAACCTCGGCATCCTCGTGCTGATCGTCGCCTCCTACGTCGCCAACCGCCAGGGCAACTTCGCGGTCGAGAAGGCGCTGGTGGGCGTGCTGATCCTGGCGATGACCGGGCTGGTGTTCTACGGCGTGCTGGCCCTGCGCCGCAATCAGCAGCGCTACGACGCCTTTCGCCCGGACAAGGTAAAGGACAAGCAGGGCGCCGCCTGATCGGGCGCCTTCCTCTGTGTCCGCCTCGGCCCGCGTGGCGCCGGCACCCTGCGCGATACGCGCGCAGCCGCCCGGCAACGGCGGGTTGCGGGCGTCGTTTTCCGGATCGAAGCACGATATGCCGCGACGCCTGTCCTTCGCATCGGGCGTCGCCGGATCGCGCGGCGCCCCCGTCGGGCACCGTGCGCACCGCGGCTGCCGGCCGGCCGGCGCGCGCTCTACAGCCGCAGCACGAACAGCGTGATCGCCGGGAAGATGACGAGCAGCACGACCCGGACCAGATCGCTGGCGACGAAGGGCCAGACGCCGCGGTAGGTGTCGCGGATCGAGATGTCGCGCGCCATCGACTGGATCACGAACAGGTTCATGCCCACCGGCGGCGTGATCAGCCCGACCTCGACGACGATCAGCACCAGGATGCCGAACCAGATCGCCGTCTCTTCCGGCGTGAGGCCGAAGTCCAGCCCCGACACCATCGGGAAGAAGATCGGGATCGTCAGCAGGATCATCGACAGCGAGTCCATCACGCAGCCGAAGATCAGGTAGAAGATCAGGATCGCCCACAGCACCATGTACGGGCTGAAGCCCTGCGCGCCGACCCACGCGGCCAGTTCCTGCGGCAGCTGCGACAGCGCGAGGAAGCTGTTGTAGGCGGCCGCGCCGAGCACGATCATGAACACCATCGCGGTGCCGCCGGCGGTGGACTCGAAGGCCTCGCGCAGCTTCGCCCGGGTCATGCCGCCGCGCTGCCAGGCGAGCAGCCCGGTGGCGACCGCGCCGACCGCGGCGCCTTCGGTGGGCGTGAAGATGCCGGTATAGATGCCGCCGACGACGACGACGAAGATGATGATCACCGGCCAGACCGCGCCGAGCGACCGGAAGCGCTCGCCCCAGGGCAGCGGGTCCATGCTGCCGGCGAGCTTCGGGTTGATGCGCACGACGATGTTGACGACGATCATGTAGCCGATCGCCGCCAGGATGCCGGGCACGAACGCGGCGGCGAACAGCTTGGCGATGTTCTGCTCGGCCAGGATCGCGTAGATCACGAGCACGATCGACGGCGGGATCAGGATGCCGAGCGTGCCGCCGGCGGCGAGCGTGCCGCTGGCCAGGCTGGGCGCGTAACCGGCACGCTTGAGCTCCGGCAGCGCCACCTGGCCCATCGTCGCCGCGGTCGCGAGCGACGAGCCGCAGATCGCGCCGAAGCCGGCGCAGGCGCCGACCGCGGCCATCGCGACGCCGCCGCGCAGGTGGCCGAGGAAGGCCTCGGCCGCCTTGAACAGCGCCTGCGACATGCCGCCGAGCGTCGCGAACTGGCCCATCAGCAGGAACAGCGGCACGATCGACAGCGAGTGCGAGCTGAACTGGCCGTAGGCCATCGTCTTCATCTGGTTCAGCAGCGGCGCGGCGCTGCCGTAGACCAGCCACGAGCCGAGCAGACCGAGCACGAGCATCGACAGCCCGATCGGCACGCGCAGGAAGATCAGCACCAGCAGCGCCGGGAACGACGCGCCGGCCAGCCAGATCGGGTCCATCAGTGGCCCCCGCCGGCAACGACGAAACCGGCCGGGCGCGACGCCAGGCCCAGGTCTTCGAGCAGCCGCCACGCGTAGGCGACCAGCCCGACCAGCGCCGCCGGCATCGACGCCGCGTAACCCCACCACACCGGCATCTGCAGGATGAAGGTCACCTCGGCGTTGTGCCGGTACTCTTCCATCGCCACGCCCATGCGCCAGACCAGCAGCACCCAGACGACGAACATCAGCCCGTCGGCGAGCACGATCAGCATCCGCTGCAACGCCGGCGGGTACGCGTTCCACAGCATGTCGACCACCGCGTGCCCGCCCTTCAGGTGGCACCAGGGCAGGAAGCAGAACACCGCGAGCGCGGTGCCGGCCTCGACCAGCTCGAAGTCGCCCGGCACCGGCCCGAGGCCGATGCCCGACAGCGCGCGGCCGACGATGCTGACCACGCTCATCAGCGCGATCGCGCTGAGCACGATCGCGCCGAGCCAGGCCATGGCCCGGCTCAGGCCGTAAATGATCTTGTTCATGTCGGGGGTCGGGTGCGGGCCCGACGCGCCGCCGCGGCGCGCCGGGCCCTGGACGGCGTCACTTCTTGGCGTAGGCCTTGGCCAGCAGCGCCTCGGCCGCGGCGGCGAGCTTCGGGCCGTCGATGCCCTTGCCCTGCACTTCCCGGTACCAGACGGCGCGCACGCCGTTGGCGGCCCGCTGCCAGCGCTGCGTCTCGGCCGCGTCGAGCGTGATGATCTTGTTGCCGGCCTTCTGCGCGATCGCCAGGCCTTCCTTGTCGCCGGCGTCCATCGCGCCGCCGAACATCGACGCCGCGGCCAGGCCGGAGTTGGCGTCGATGATCTTCTTCAGGTCGGGGGCCAGCGCGTCGTACTTGGCCTTGTTCATCGCCACCGCGAAGGTCTGCGTGTACAGGCCCTTCTCGCCCGAGAAGCCGGTGGTGTTCTTCGCGATCTGCTCGACCTTCAGCGCCGGCACCACTTCCCACGGGATCGTGGTGGCGCTGATCACGCCCTTGGACAGCGCCTCGCCGACCTGCGGCACCGGCATGCCCACCGGCGTCGAGCCGAGCTGCTCGAGCATGATGTTGATGATGCGCGAGCCGCCGCGGATCTTCAGGCCCTTCATGTCCTCGAGCTTGGTCACCGGCTGCAGGCTGTGGATCAGGCCCGGGCCGTGGACGTGCACGCCGATCAGCTTCACGTCCTTGAACTCGTCCATCGCGTGCTGCTCGACGTACTGCTGGAACGCGCGCGACGCCGGCTCGGCCAGGCCACAGCTGAACGGCAGCTCGAACACCTCGCTCTTCGGGAAACGGCCCGGGGTGTAGCCGAGCACGGTCCAGACCAGGTCGACGACGCCGTCCTTGGCCTGGTCGAAGAGCTCGGGCGGCCGGCCGCCGAGCTGCATGCTCGGGAAGAGCTGGACCTTGATCCTGCCGCCGCTCTCCTTCTCGACCTTCTCGGCCCAGGGCTTGATCGCCTTGGCGGGAATGGTCGCCTGCGGCGGCAGCATCTGGTGGAAACGCAGCGTCGAGGTCTGTGCCATCGCACGCGGAACGGCGGCCAGCGAGGCGGCGCCGGCCAGCGTGCCGAGGAACTGCTTGCGGGTGAGTTGCATCGTTCGTCTCCAGGTGGGCAGAGTGGAAGCGTTCAGCCGGCGAGCTGCTGCTCGAGCTGATCCAGGGTACGGTAGCACGGCAGCACCTGCGCGACGCTCGCGTTCGGCTCCCGACCTTCCCGGATGGCGGCGAAGAACTCGCGGTCCTGCAGCTCGATGCCGTTCATCGACACCGCGACCGTCGACACGTCGAGCTTCTCGTCCTTGCCGGTGTACAGGTCGTCGTAGCGGGCGATGTAGGTCGCGCTGTCGCCGATGTAGCGGAAGAAGGTGCCGAGCGGGCCGTCGTTGTTGAAGCTCAGGCTCAGCGTGCAGATCGCGCCGTTCGCGGCCTTGAGCTGGATGCTCATGTCCATCGCGATGCTCAAGCTCGGGTGGATCGGCCCCTGCACCGCGTTCGCCTTGACGATGGGCGAGCCGGCCTGGTAGGCGAACAGGTCCACCGTGTGCGCCGCGTGGTGCCACAGCAGGTGGTCGGTCCAGCTGCGCGCCTGGCCGAGGGCGTTCATGTTCGTGCGCCGGAAGAAGTACGTCTGCACGTCCATCTGCTGGATGTTGAACGCGCCGGCCTCGATGCGCCGGCGCACGTACTGGTGGCTCGGGTTGAAGCGCCGGGTGTGGCCGACCATCGCGACGAGCCCGGTCCTGCGCTGCCATTCGAGCACCTGCTCGCCGTCGGCCAGCCTGTCGCACAGCGGGATCTCGACCTGCACGTGCTTGCCGGCCTGCAGGCAGGCGATCGCCTGCGCCGCGTGCATCTGCGTCGGCGTGCACAGGATCACCGCATCGACTTCCTTCAGCGCGAGGCTGTCGGCGAGGTCGGTCGTGCAGTGGCCGATGCCGTACGCGGCCGCGACCTCCTTCGTCTTCGCCAGCTCGCGGCTGACGAGCGACACGACCTCGACGCCGTCGATCGCCTTGATCGCATCGAGGTGCTTGATGCCGAAGGCGCCGGCTCCGGCCAGCGCCACCTTGATCGTCCGACTCATGCGGGGTTCTCCAGGATCAGATGGCCCACGGCGGTGTTGCTCGCCGGCACGTGGAAGAAGCGGTGCACGACCTTCGGCTTCGCGCCGCCGGCCACGTCGGCCATCGCGCCGCGGGCGATGAGCCACATCACGAGCTCGATGCCCTCGCTGCCGGCTTCGCGCACGTACTCGATGTGCGGCGTCTGCGCGAGGCCGGCCGGGTCGGCGATCAGCCGGTCGAGGAAGCGGTTGTCCCACGCGGCGTTGATCAGCCCGGCGCGCGGCCCCTGCAGCTGGTGGCTCATGCCGCCGGTGCCCCAGATCTGCACGTTCAGGTCCTCGTCGAAGGACTCGACCGCGCGGCGGATCGCCTGGCCGAGCGCGAAGCAGCGCCGGCCCGACGGCACCGGGTACTGCACGACGTTGACCGCGAACGGAATCACCCGGAACGGCCAGGCCTCGGGCTGGCCGCACATCAGGCTCAGCGGCACGGTCAGGCCGTGGTCGACGTCCATCTTGTTGACGATGGTCAGGTCGAAGTCGTCCTGGATCACGCTCTGCGCGATGTGCGACGCCAGCTCCGGATGGCCGATCACCGAGGGCACCGGGCGCGCGCCGTAGCCTTCGTCGGCCGGCTGGAACTGCGCCGCGGTGCCGATCGCGAAGGTCGGGATCAGCTCGAGGCTGAAGGCGGTGGCGTGGTCGTTGTAGACCAGGAAGACGACGTCGGGCTTGTTCTGCTTCAGCCACTGCTTGGAGAAGTCGTAGCCCGCGAACAGCGGCACCCAGTACGGCTCGCCGGTCTTGCCGTGGTCGATCGCGGCGCCGATGGCCGGCACGTGGCTGGTGTAGACGGAAGCGGTGATGCGGGCCATCTCAAGCCTCCCCGCGCGCGGCGCGGCCGGCCGCCCCCTGCGGCTGCCGGTGCGGCTGCGCGTCGCCGTCCTCGCCGAGGACACGGTTGCCCTCGATCGAGCGGCCGCCGTTGATCATCATGTCGCGGTACTCCTGCTCGCTCATGCCGGTCATCGAGCCCGCCATCTGCTGGAAGCTCTTGCCGTCGGTGGCGCCGATCTTGGCCAGGAAGTAGATGTTGCCGCCGAGCGCGATGCAGCGGTTCAGGTCGCGCGCGAGCACCGCCTGCTTCTGCGCTTCGGTCATCGGCCAGCCGTCGAGGTAGGCGCGCTCGTTCGCCTTGAAGCGGGCACGGTTCTCGGCCTTCATCAGGCTCATGCAGAACTGGTTCAGCCAGTAGCCCTTGCGCGACTGGTCGGCGTCGAAGATCGTCGTGCCGGGCACGTCGAGGTACGGTTTGTCCAGGGGCATGTTCAGGACTCCTCGGGCCAGTACAGCCGCATCGGGTTGTCGACCAGCAGCCGGCGCTGCAGTTCCGCGCTCGGCGCGATGTGCGGGATGAAGTCGACGAGCAGACCGTCGTCGGGCATGTGGTCCTTCAGGTTCGGGTGCGGCCAGTCGGTGCCCCAGAGCACGCGGTCGGGGAAGGTCTCGACGAGGCGGCGCGCGAAGGGCACGACGTCGCGGTACGCCGCCTGTTCGCCGTGCAGCGCCTTCGGCCCGGTGACCGACAGCCGCTCGGGGCAGCTGACCTTGCTCCAGACGTTCGGGTGGTCGCGCATCAACTTCACGAACAACCCGAACTCGGGTCCGTCGACCGGCTGGCCCACGTCCGGTCGGCCCATGTGGTCGACGACGACGGTGGTCGGCAGCGCGGTAAAGAAGTCCCACAGCTCCGGCAGGTCCACCGCCTCGAAGTAGACCACCACGTGCCAGCCGAGCGGCGCGATGCGCGCGGCGATCGCCATCAGCTCGTCCTTCGGCGTGAAGTCGACGAGCCGCTTCACGAAGTTGAAGCGCACGCCGCGCACGCCGGCGGCATGCAGGCGCTGCAGTTCGTCGTCGCTCACGCTGCGTTTCACCGTCGCGACGCCGCGCGCCTTGCCGCCGCTGGCGACGCAGGCGTCGACCAGCGCGCGGTTGTCGGCGCCGTGGCAGGTGGCCTGCACGATCACGTTGCGCGCGAAGCCGAGGTGGTCGCGCAGCGCGAACAGCTGCGCCTTGCCCGCGTCGCACGGCGTGTACTTGCGCTCGGCTGCGTAGGGAAACTCGGCCCCGGGGCCGAAGACGTGGCAATGGGCGTCGACGCTGCCGCGCGGCAACCGGAAGCGCGGCCGGCTCGGGCCTTCGTACCAGTCGAGCCAGCCGGCGGTCTTCTCGAACGGGCCCGTCGTGGGCTTGTTCATCGCTCAGTCCTTCTCCAGGTGCGCCAGGATCCGGTCGGCCTCCGCGCGCCAGTCGGCGCTGCGTGCGAAGCCGGGCGTACCACGGGCGCCGAACCAGCCGTCGTCGGCGCGGTCGGCGATCCAGGCCTGGCGCTCGGCGGTGCCGGCGGCGCTCCACGGCTCGAGCCCGGCATCGCGCACGGTCCGCGCGACCTCGCGCATCTCCTCGGCGCGGCGGCGGCCGTGCTCGATCGCGCGCTGGAAGAAGTACGCGCCCTGCGTTTCCCAGTCGATGCCGGGGAAGGTCTCGCGCAGCGATCCGAGCACCGCGTCCTCGACACCGAAGCGCCGCGCCGCGGTGAAGCTCTCGATCACCATCGCCTCCAGCCCCTTGATCATCACGCTGCGGCACATCTTGGTGGCGCTGACGACGCCGAGCGTCTGGCTGCCGGCCCTCGCGGCGAAGCCGAGCGCCTCCAGCCGCGGCTCGAGCGCCGCCGCGTGCGGGCCGCCGAGCAGCAGCGGCACGCGGATCCGGTGCGGCGGCACGCTGGTCATCACCGCGCCTTCGACGTAGCGCGCGTCCGCGGCGTCGACGATCGCGGCAGCGCGCTGCTTCGCCCCGGGCGACGCGGAGTTGAAGTCGAGGAACCAGGAGCCCGGGCGCAGGCCCGGCGCACAGGCCTCGGCCACGGCCACCGCCTGGCTCGCGGTGACCGCGCTGACCACCAGATCCGCCGCGGCGGCGAGCGCCGCATGCGACGCGACCAGCTCGACGCCGTGCGTCGACGCGTGCGCGCGCAGCGGCGCCGCGGCATCGGGCCGGTCGAGCTTCGCGTCGTACGCGAAGACGGCCACGCCCTGCGCGCGCAGGTCCTCGGCCAGGATGCGGCCGACCTCGCCGTAGCCGACCAGGCCGGTGCGCCAGCGCTTCGGATCGGTGTCCATCGGCCGGCGATCAGTCGACGTACTTCAGCCCGGCCTTCTCGAGCGCCGGCCGCATGTTGTACATGTCCAGACCGAGCACCCCGGCGGCCAGCTTGGCGCGCTTCTCGCCCTCGTTCGCCTCGCGTGCGGCGGCGGCCTCGGCAACCTGCGCCGCCGTCGCCGCCGGCACGACGACGACCCCGTCGTCGTCGGCGACGACCACGTCGCCGGGGTTGACCTCGGCGCCGGCGCAGATCACGCGCACGTTGACCGAGCCGAGCGTGGCCTTGATCGTGCCCTTCGCGCTGATCGCCTTGCTCCACACCGGGAAGCCCATCGCGCTCAGGTCCTTCACGTCGCGCACGCCGCCGTCGATGACCAGGCCCTTCGCGCCGCGCGCGCGGAAGCTGGTGGCGAGCAGGTCGCCGAAGAAGCCGTCGGTGTTGTCGGCGGTGCAGGCGGCGACGACGACGTCGCCCGGCTGCAGCTGCTCGGCGGCGACGTGCATCATCCAGTTGTCGCCGGGATGCAGCAGCACGGTCACCGCGGTGCCGGCGAGCTGCGCGCCGGGATAGATCGGCCGCATGTACGGCTTCATCAGGCCGACGCGGCCCATCGCTTCGTGGATCGTCGCGACGCCGAAGGCCGCGAGCCGCGCGACCGCAGTCGGGTCGGCCCGCTGGATATGGCGCTTGACGATGCCGAGCTGGTACATGGCGAAACTCCGATGAGGGGCGGGCCTCGCGGCCCTGCAGGATTCGGCCCGGAAGGGGTCTAGCGGCCCCGGGCCTTCAGCGCCGCATCCAGCCGCGGGTAGACGCGGCGCGCGTTGCCTTCGTAGATCATCGCCTTCTCGGCCGCGTTCAGCTGCGTGCTGGCCTCGATGTAGCGCTTCGTGTCGTCGTAGTTGAAGCCGGTCTCGGGGTCGACGCCGCGCACCGCGCCGATCATCTCGCTGGCGAAGAGCACGTTGCGCACCGGGATCACGCGGGTCAGCAGGTCGATGCCCGGCTGGTGGTAGACGCAGGTGTCGAAATAGACGTTGTGCAGCAGGTGCTCGGCCAGCAGCGGCTTCTTCAGCTCCTGCGCGAGGCCGCGGTAACGTCCCCAGTGGTAGGGCGCGGCGCCGCCGCCGTGCGGGATGACGAAGCGCAGGGTCGGGAAGTCCTTGAAGATGTCGCCCTGGATCAGCTGCATGAACGCCGTCGTATCGGCATTGATGTAGTGCGCGCCCGTGGTGTGGAAGCAGGCGTTGCAGCTGGTGCTGACGTGGATCATCGCCGGGATGTCGTACTCGACCATCTTCTCGTAGATCGGGTACCAGGCGCGGTCGGTCAGCGGCGGGCTCGTCCAGTGGCCGCCGGACGGGTCGGGGTTCAGGTTGATCGCGACGTTGCCGTACTGCTCGACACACTTGACGAGTTCGGGGATGCAGGTCTCGGGCGCGACGCCCGGGCTCTGCGGCAGCATCGCCGCCGGGACGAAGTGGTCGGGAAACAGGCGGCTGACGCGGAAGCACAGCTCGTTGCAGATCGCCGCCCAGGTGCTGGACACCTGGAAGTCGCCGATGTGATGCGCCATGAAGCTCGCGCGCGGGCTGAAGATCGTCAGATCGCTGCCGCGCTGCTTCATCAGCCGGAGCTGGTTGGCCTCGATCGTCTCGCGGATCTCGTCGTCCGAGATCTTCAGCTCCGCGACCCTCGGGCTGAGCGCCGGATCCGCGATGCCGGCGATCTGCCGGTTGCGCCAGTCCTCGAGCGCCTTCGGCGCGGTGGTGTAGTGGCCGTGGCAGTCGATGATCATCGTCGTCTCCTCGTCGCCCGCGGCGGCTCAGGCCGGCGCCATGCCCTGGCGGCGCTTGGCATCGGCGGCCGCCGGCGAACGCAGGTACCGCAGCAGCGCATCGACCACCGCGGCCGGCTGCCGGCTGGCGCTGCAGCGTGCCGCCGTGAACGTGGTGCGGATCTCGGCGCCGGGCGGCATCGTGCCGATCACGGTGATGCCGTCCAGGTGCAGCAGTTCGCTGCGCTGCTGGAAGCCGAGTTCGACCTCGCCGCGCGCAACCAGCTGCCCGACCGGCACGCCGGCCGGCGCCTGCGCCAGCCGGCCCTGCATCGCGGCCGCGAGGCCCCAGCGCTCGAACAGCTGCATCAGCGCGGTGCCGCTCGGGCCGGTCGAGTAGCCGATCGTGCGGGCGGCCAGCACGGCGCGCATCAGTGCGGCCTCGGTGTCGACCGCGGGCACCGGCGCGCCGGCACGGACCGCGATCGCGACGTCCGAGTGCACGAGGTCGGTCCTCGTCGCCGCGACCGCGTGCCCGCCCGCGATCAGCGCATCGATCGCGTCGCTCGCGAGCACGACCAAGTCGAAGGCTTCGCCGGCGCGGACCCGTTTCGCGGCGTCGACGCCGCCGACCGACTCGAAGCGCACCTCGACCCCAACCTGCCGGCGGTAGGCGTCGGCCAGCTCGGCCAGCACCTGGCGCGTGGCCATCGACGAGATGCCGGCGAGCGGGGCGGTCATGGGCGCGTGGCGGGGCGGGACGGCGGCAAAGTGCGGGGATTATCGGCAGCGCCTGTACTGCCGCCAATCGATAAGCGAAACTAGCAGATATCGCGAATCGGCATGGCTCGCCGGGCGCGGGCGCTGGACGGGCGCGCCGGTTCGGCAGCGCCGCTCAGCTGCCGATCAGCTCGGCCACGTTCAGCGTGTCGAGCGCGGTGCGGCGGCGGAAGGCCTGCGTCGCCGGCGCCGGCGTCAGCAGCAGCCGCTCGATCAGCGGCGCCGCCGGCGTGGACGCCGGCTCGCACAGCAGCACGTGGCGCTGCGGGCCGTCGTCGTCGAGCCGGCCGACCCAGCCGAGCGCGATCAGCGCCTCGATCTCGGCCTCGATGCGCAGCGGGTCGGTGCGCAGCCGCTCGCCGAGTTGCTCCAGCGTCAGCCCGCGCCCGGCCAGCGCGCGCGCGGCGTGCAGCTCGCGCAGCACGCCCAGGGCCAGCTCGAAGGGCTGGCCGGGCCGGTCGTCGCCGGGCTCGATGTGCATCTGCAGGCTCGGCGCGTAGGCCGCGATCACCGCGCCGAGCAGCACGACCACCCAGCTCAGGTACACCCACAGCAGCAGGATCGGCAGCGTCGCGAACGCGCCGTAGATGACCGAGAGGCCGGGCACCGCCGACAGGTACAGCGCGAGCCCGCTCTTCGCCGCCTCGAAGCCGACACCGGTGAACAGTGCGCCGGCGAAGGCGTGGCGCCAGCGCACGTGCGTGTTCGGCACGAAGCGGAACAGCCCGGCGACCGCGAACACCAGCAGCGCGAACTGCACCGCCTCGAGCAGCAGGCCGACGCCGCCCGGCAGCCGGTCGACCACGCCGCGCGAGGCCGACAGCGCGTACGAGGTCAGGCTCAGGCTCATGCCGAGCAGCAGCGGCCCGAGCGTCAGCGCGGCCCAGTACACGAGCAGGCGCTGCGCCAGCCGGCGCGGCCGGCGCACGCGCCAGATGCCGTTCAGCGTGCGGTCGATCGTCAGCATCAGCGCGAGCGCGCTGAACAGCAGCACGACCAGGCCGACGCTGCCGAGCCGATTCGCCTTGGACGCGAACTGCGTCAGCGCGCCCAGCACCGGCCGCGCGATCGTGTCCGGCACCAGCGCCTGCAGGAAGTACTGCTGCAGCGCGACCTGGAACTTGGCGAAGATCGGGAACGCGGTGAACAGCGCCAGCATCACCGTCAGCAGCGGCACCAGCGCGAGCATCGTCGTGAAGGTCAGGCTGCTCGCGCTCAGGCCGAGGTGGTCTTCGCGGAAGCGCCGGCGCAGCGTCTGCAGCGTGCCGAACCAGGGCCAGTCGCGCAGCGTGTGCAGCAGCGTCGCCGCCTGACCTGCCGCGTGCTGCCGGAGCGCGTCGACCCACTGCATGCTCGAACGAAGTGCCGCTGATCCGGGAGACAGGACTCTGACTATGATGCCAGCATGCCTGCCCCGGCCACGCCTGCCGACCCGACCGTGCGCGCGACGCGCCGGGCCGCGGTAGCGAGCCTGCTCGCGCTGGTCGCGCTCGGGCTGGCCTGGGAGCTGTGGCTCGCGCCGACCGGCTCCGGCACCCTCGCGCTGAAGGTGCTGCCGCTGCTGCCGGCGCTGCCGGGGCTGTTGCGCTACCGGCTCTACACCTGCCGCTGGCTGAGCCTGCTGGTGTGGCTGTACGTCGCCGAGGGCCTGGTACGCAGCCTGACCGAAGCGGCGCCGGGGGCGCTGCTCGGCGCGATCCAGGTCGTGCTCGCGCTGACGCTGTTCACGGCCTGCGCCTGGCAGGTGCGCTGGCGGCTGCGCAAGCCGGCCACCGGGGCGGCATGAGGCGCGGCGCCCGTCGGCCGCGGTTTCCTGCCGCAGGCGCTGTCCTGAGCGCGAGCGGCCGATCCGAGGCGCCCGCACCGCAGCGCGCGAGCGCGAGCGCGATGGTTTCATGAACGCGCTGCTCGACCGGCTGCGTGCTTGCGTCGGCCCGACGCAGCTGCTGACCGACGGCGACCTGTCGGCCTGGGAACTGGACTGGCGCAAGCGCTGGCGCGGCCGCGCGCTCGCCGTCGTGCGGCCCGGCAGCACCGCCGAGGTGGTCGCGGTCGTGCGCGCCTGCGCCGAGCACGGCGCGAGCCTGGTGCCGCAGGGCGGCAACACCGGCCTGGTCGGCGGCGGCGTGCCGGATGCCAGCGGCACGCAGGTGCTGCTCAGCCTGCAGCGGCTGAACCGGATCCGCGCGCTCGACCGCGCGAACCTGACGCTCACCGCCGAGGCCGGCTGCATCCTGCAGGCGGTGCAGCAGGCGGCGGCCGACGCCGGGCTGCTGTTCCCGTTGAGCCTCGCCGCCGAGGGCAGCTGCACGATCGGCGGCAACCTCGCGACCAATGCCGGCGGCACGCAGGTGCTGCGCTACGGCAACGCGCGCGAGCTGTGCCTGGGCCTCGAAGTGGTCACCGCCGACGGCGAGGTCTGGGACGGCCTCGCCGGGCTGCGCAAGGACAACACCGGCTACGACCTGCGCGACCTGTTCATCGGCAGCGAAGGCACGCTCGGCATCATCACCGCGGCGACGCTCGAGCTGTACCCGCGGCCGGCGGCGCAGCTGACCGCGTTCGCCGCGGCCGCGTCGCTGCCCGATTGCGTCGCGCTGCTCGGGCTGGCGCAGGCCCGGCTGCACGCCGGGCTGACCGGCTTCGAGGTCATGAACCGGTTCGCACTGGACCTGGTCGCGCGGCACTTCGCCGACCTGCCGCGGCCGCTGCCGCAGGCCGAATGGACCGTGCTGCTCGAGCTGTCGGATGCCGACGGCGAGGCGAGCGCGCGCGAGCGCTTCGAGGCGCTGCTCGCCGACGCGCTGGAGCGCGGCGTGATCGGCGACGCCGTCGTCGCCGAGAGCCTGGCGCAGGCGCGGGCGCTGTGGCACGTGCGCGAGTCGATCCCGCTCGCGCAGGCCGAGGAAGGACTGAACATCAAGCACGACATCGCGCTCCCGGTCTCGGCGATCCCCGGCTTCTGCGCGCACACCGACGCGGCGCTGGCGCGGGCCTTCCCCGGCATCCGGCTGGTGAACTTCGGCCACCTCGGCGACGGCAACCTGCACTACAACGTGCAGGCACCGGAGGGCGCGCCGGCGCCGGACTTCCTCGCGCGCCACGAGCACGCGGTGAACACGATCGTCTACGACGCGGTGGTCGCGGCCGGCGGCTCGATCTCGGCCGAACACGGCGTGGGCCTGCTCAAGCGCGAGGAACTCGCCGGGCGCAAGTCGCCGGTGGCGCTGAAGTTGATGCGCGCGCTGAAGACCGCGCTCGATCCGCACGACCGGCTCAACCCGGGGCGCGTGCTCGCCGGGCCGACGAAGTGAACGGCCGCCGTGGTGCTGCCGAGCGCCCGGCGCAGCGCCGACCCGCAGCGGCGCGACTTCGGCGCCGGCAGCTTGCCGCTGCCGTCGCCGATCGTCGTGCAGCCGCTCGGCGACCCGGGCCGCCGCGGCCGTCGAAGACGGTCTAGGCGGGGGCGGCCGCCTCGGCCTGCAGCCAGGCGAGAAACTCCCGCACCTCGGGCTTGCGCCGCGACGCTTCGGACTGGAACAGGTAGTAGCTGCGCGGCGACGCGACCGACTTCGGCAGCGGCGCGACCAGCTTGCGCTGTGCGATCAGCCCGCCGATCAGCGGCAGCCGGCCGAGCGCGACTCCCTGCCCCGCGATCGCGGCCTGGATCATCTGGTCGTACTGCGAGAAGTGCAGCAGGCTGGCCGGCTTCAGCCCCTCGACCTGCATCGCGCGCAGCCACGACGACCACTCGAGCGGCTGCAGGCCCGGGCCCATGTCCATCTCCAGCAGGCAATGGTGGCGCAGGTCGGCGGGCTGCCTCAACGGGCGGGCGCGGTCGCGCGCGAGCCGCGGGCTGCACACCGGCAGCACCACCTCGCCGAACAGCCGCACGCCTTCGGCCGCGGCCGCCTCCTGCGTCGTGTAGCGCACCGCGATGTCGATGCCGTCGCGGTCGAGCTGGGCGAGCGTGTTCGTCGCCGAGATGCGCACGTCCACGTCCGGCCGCGTCGCGGTGAAGTGCTGCAGCCGCGGGATCAGCCACAGCCCGGCGAAGCCGGCGGTGGTGGTGACGACCACCGTCTTCGCGCGCTGCTCGCCGCGCAGCTCCAGGCTGGTCTGGTGCAACTGCTGCAGCACCTCGCGCACGGTGCGCTGCAGCCGTTCGCCCTCGTCGGTCAGGCGCAGCGCGCGGTGCAGACGGCGGAACAGCGGCGCGCCGTAGTGCGCCTCGAGCGCCGCGATCTGGCGGCTGACCGCCGACTGCGTCAGCGCCAGCTCGTCGGCGGCCCGGGTGAAGCTGCCGTGGCGCGCGGCGGCCTCGAAGGCCTCGAGCTGGTCGAGCGGCGGCAGGTCGAATCGGCGCATCGGATTCGCATGCGTTTTGCGCATGTCTTGGATGAGAAATGACCGTTTGCAGCCCAGGGTCCTGCAGAGCAGACTGCGGCCATCCGCGGTACACGAGCCCGGTCCCGGGCCCCTTGGATGCGGATTCTGCATGGAAAGGAACGATCATGCGCAACGACCTGATGCTCTCCACCGAAGTCCTGCCGCGCGGCGGCATGCGCCGCATCACCGACGGCCGCGGCCTGCTGCTGCTCTGCCTCGACGGCCGCCTGTGGCTGACGCAGGAGGGCGATGCGCGCGACATCGTGCTCGAGCCGGACCAGACCGCGCGCGTCGAGCACGACGGCCTGACGATCGTGCAGGCGCTGCGCGATGCCCGGCTGCAGCTGCTGGACGACACCCCTGCCGCGTCCTGAGCGGCCTGCCCGGAGAACGACGATGGCCTACACGATCGAGCACTACCCGACCCGGCTGATCGACGTCTGGACGCTGGCCGACGGCCGGCGCGTCACCGTGCGCCCGGTGCTGCCGCAGGATGCGGCGCTGGAACAGGCCCTGGTGCGCGCGCTGTCGCCGGCGGCGCGCTGCCAGCGCTTCTTCGCGCCGATCCGCGAACTGCCCGAAGGCTGGCTGCGCGCGCTGACGCAGATCGACTACCGCCGGCACCAGGCGCTGATCGCCGAGTGTTTCGACGGCGACGAGGCGCTGCCGGTGGCCGAAGCGCGCTACATCGTCGACGCCGACGGCGACGAGGCCGAGTTCGCGGTGGTCGTGGTCGACGACTGGCAGCGGCTGGGCCTGGCCCGCCGGCTGCTCGGCAGCCTGATCGCCCAAGCGGCCCGCAGCGGGCTGAAGCGCCTGCGCGGCGACGTGCTGGCGACCAACCGGGCGATGCTCGATCTGGCCCAAAGCCTCGGCTTCCGCGCCCGGCGCCATCCGGACGGCGGCGCGCAGGTGCTGCGCATCGTGCTGGACCTGCCGTCGCGCGTGCCGATGGGCCTCGGCCGCGACGCCGCGGTGTCGCCGGCGGCTGCCGCGCCGGCGTCCGCGGTCCGCCACTGATCCGGCGGCGC
>JAFLDG010000389.1 GCA_017302495.1 Burkholderiales bacterium | reverse complement strand
TCGCAGATGATCCAGGAGATGAGCGACGACGACAGCGCCGAAAGCTACACCAAGATGAAGGCGGCGGTGATGGGCTGCTCAGCCGCGCGCGCAATGCGATCGCTGCCGTGCTGAAGCTGCCGCAGGTGAGCGAACCCGAACATCCGGCGCTGTGGGAGCCGGGAGCGACCTTCGTCACGCTGCGGCACGACGGCCGGCTGCGCGGCTGCATCGGCCGGCTGCACGCCGAACGCGCGCTGCACGAGGACGTGCGCCGCAACGCGCAGTCGGCGGCGTTCGAGGATCCGCGCTTCGGCCCGCTGCGCGCCGCGGAATGGGTCGGGCTCGAGGTCGAGGTCTCGCTGCTCGGCGCGGCGCAGCCGCTGCCGGCGGGCGACGAAGACGAAGCGCTGCGGGCGCTGCGGCCGGGCGAGGACGGCGTGATCCTGGACTGGCGTGGACGGCGCGCGACCTTCCTGCCGCAGGTCTGGGAGCAACTGCCCGAGCCGGCCGAGTTCCTCGGCGAGCTCAAGCGCAAGGCGGGCTTGAGCGCCGACTTCTGGCACGCCGAGGTGCGCCTGTCGCGCTATCGCGTGCGCAAGTTCGCCGAGTTGGGAGCCGGCCGATGAACGTCCGCGACGACGCGATCGACGGCACCCACCCGGCGCAGTGGTGGCACAAGCTCGACGACGGCCGCATCCAGTGCGACCTGTGCCCGCGCGACTGCCGGCTGCACGACGGCCAGCGCGGGCTGTGCTTCGTGCGCGCGCGCCAGGGCGATGCGCTGGTGCTGACCACCTACGGCCGCAGCTCGGGCTTCTGCATCGATCCGATCGAGAAGAAGCCGCTGAACCACTTCCTGCCCGGCAGCCGCGTGTTCAGCTTCGGCACCGCCGGCTGCAACCTGGCCTGCAAGTTCTGCCAGAACTGGGACATCAGCAAGAGCCGCGAGATGGATCGGCTGATGGACCAGGCATCGCCTGAGCGCATCGCCGAGGTCGCGCGCGAGACCGGTTGCGCGAGCGTGGCCTTCACCTACAACGACCCGGTGATCTTCGCCGAGTACGCGCTCGACGCCGCCGATGCCTGCCACGCGCTCGGCGTGAAGACGGTGGCGGTGACGGCCGGCTACATCCATGCCGAACCGCGGCGCGCCTTCTACGCCAAGATGGACGCGGCGAACATCGACCTGAAGGGCTTCAGCGACGACTTCTACTTCCGCCAGACGGGCGCGCACCTCGCGCCGGTGCTCGACACCTTGCAGTACGTCCGGCACGAGACCGGCTGCTGGCTCGAGATCACGACGCTGCTGATCCCGGGCCACAACGACAGCGACGCCGAACTCGACGCGATGACGCGCTGGCTGGTCGACCACCTGGGGCCCGAGGTGCCGCTGCACTTCACCGCCTTCCACCCGGACTACAAGATGACCGACATCGCGCGCACGCCGGCGGCGACGCTGCAGCGCGCGCGCCGGATCGCGCTCGGCAACGGCCTGCAGCATGTCTATACCGGCAACGTGCACGACGTCGACGGCGGCACGACCCGCTGCACCGGCTGCGGCGAGCCGCTGATCGAGCGCGACTGGCACCGGATCCTGCGCTACGAGCTGACCCCGCAGGGCACCTGCCCGGACTGCGGCAGCGCGCTCGCCGGCCGCTTCGGGCCCGAGCCGGGCGGCTTCGGCCGGCGGCGGATACCGGTGCGAGTCGCCGTGACCTGACACGCCCCACCTCCTGCCCCCGGGGCAGGGCAGGTGTGACTGTCCTCGGCCCTTGCCTGCCGCTCGTCGTTTCTCCGCAAGCCGCCGTTCGGCGCGCTTCAACGAGGCGCACGGGGCCGCCGACGGGGTGGCCAACTCCGTTCAGCCAAATTCTTATTCACTCCGTTGGCCACCCCGCCGTCGGCCCGGCCTGTGGTGCATCTACGCCGCCTCCGTCCGGACGAGCCAAGCGTCTTCGCGTTGGTGCCGGAGCGCGCAGCCGGTGCCGGCAAAGGCGAGGAGGGGGCGGCCGACGGAGTGAATGAGAATTTGGCTGAACGGAGTCGGCTGCCCCCTGCTCGGCTTTGCCTCTCGGTCGCAACAGCGGCGCAACAAGAAGAGCTGACCTTCCGAACAGCAGCTCCGGGCCGGAAGCCGAATCCCGCACGAAGCCGCGGGGGACCGACAATCCGGCGGATGGTCGATGCCTTGGCCGGCTGGCCGCTGATCACCTCGCCGCTGTTCTACGCCGTGGCCGTGCCGGCGGTGCTGCTGATGGGGCTCGGCAAGAGCGGCTTCCTGTCCGGCTTCGGTGCGCTGGCCACGCCGCTGCTCGCGCTCGTGGTGCCGGTGCCGCAGGCGGCGGCGATCATGCTGCCGCTGCTGCTGGTGATGGATGCCACCGGGCTGCAGCAGCTCTGGCGCGAGCGCGACGCCGCGC
Source organism: Burkholderiales bacterium (assembly GCA_017302495.1). Classification (GTDB taxonomy): domain Bacteria; phylum Pseudomonadota; class Gammaproteobacteria; order Burkholderiales; family Burkholderiaceae_C; genus Rubrivivax. The sequence goes on along the minus strand of JAFLDG010000389.1, from coordinate 1,508 downwards.
TGCTGCGCCGGCTGCTGCCGGCCGGGCTCGCAGGCATCGGCGTCGGCACGCTGCTGTTCGGCGTGTTCTCGACACAGGCGACCGCGGGCGTGGTCGGCGCGCTGACGCTCGCCTTCCTCGCGCAGCGGTTGCTGTTCCCGCCGCAGGCGGGCACGAAGCCGCTGCCGCGCTGGGCCGCCCAGGGGCTGGCGACGGCGTCGGGCTTCACCAGCTTCGTCGTGCACGCCGGCAGCCCGCCGCTGAACGCCTACCTGCTGCCGCTGCGCCTGCCGCCGCTCACCTTCGCCGCGACGAGCGCGGTCTTCTTCGCCGCGATCAACCTCGCGAAGTGGGCGCCGTACGCGATGCTCGGGCTGATCGACCGCACGAACCTCGCGACCTCGCTGCTGCTCGTGCCGCTGGCGCCGCTCGGCGTCTGGCTCGGCGTGCGGCTCGCGCGCCGCATCCGGCCCGACTGGTTCTACCGCGTCGCCTACGCCGGCATGTTCTTCACCGGCGCGAAGCTGCTGCTCGACGGGCTGCGCTGAAGCGGCGTGCAAAAGAAAAACCCGCGGCCAGCGGCTGGCAGCGGGCTTCCTTCCGGGCGCCGGCCGCTCGCGGCCGGACGACGGTTCCTTCGCGCCGGGTGACGGGTTCCCCGGGTGTGACCACCCTCCGCCCAATCGTGCGGCCGGTTGCGCGCGTCGAATGGCCGGCAGTGTAGGGCGGCGTCGATGTCGGGATCGTGACAAGTGCGGCCATGGGACCGCGTTATTCGACTGCACGGATCACGTGTGCGTCGATCGGCCGCGTCGATCGATCGCGCCAGTCCGCCGCGCCGACCGGCCCCGTCAATCGGCCGACCCGTCGCCGCCGTGCCAGCCGGCGCGGCCCGGCCGATCGGCCAGCTGCCGCCGCTCCTCGGCCCACTGCGCTTCGAGCTGCTCGCGGCCGGCGCGCGCGATCGCGATCAGCCGCTGCTCGTCGCCGAAGTGCGACGCCATCTGCTCGAGCAGCTCGAGGTTGTGCCGGCGGAAGCGCAACGCCTGCGTGCGCGCGGCATGCGGCGGCCAGCCCATCGCTTCGAGCACGCTGCGCGCGCTCATCAGCGCGGAGTCCAAGGTCTCGCGCTCGATCAGCGTCACCCCGGCCTCGCGCAACCGCGCGTAGTGGCCGGCGTTGCGCGCGCGCGCGACGATCGCGAGCTGCGGGAAGTGCTCGCGCACCAGGGTCGCGATCTCGACGCTGCGCTCGACGTCGTCGACCGCGAGCACGAACACCCGCGCCCGGGCCGCACCGGCGGTGCGCAGCAGGTCGAGCCGGCCGGCGTCGCCGTAGAACACCTTCCAGCCGAAGCGGCGCACGGTCTGCACCTGCTCGGCATCGTGCTCGAGCACGGTCGCGTCCAGCCCGTTCGCGTAGAGCAGCCGGCCGACGATCTGGCCGTAGCGGCCGAAGCCGGCGATGATCACCGGTGCGTCCTGCGGCTCGGCCAGCTCCGGCGGCGCCGGGGCCGCGGCGGCCGCACG
>JAFLDG010000388.1 GCA_017302495.1 Burkholderiales bacterium | reverse complement strand
GGCCCGGAGCCGCCCGGGGCGTGACGGCGCGCCGATGCCGGCCCTGCGCCCGAGGTCGCGGCGCCGGGCGCGGTGGGCACCGTTTGCCGGAACGCAACGCGGGCGACAGAATGCCCCGCGACCCGCAACGGCCCGGAGCCCCGCATGAGCAGCGCCGTCGAGAACCTGATCCGTGCTGCCGTCACCCAGGCGGTGACGAGGATCGCCGAGTACAACCGCAACCACCGCAAGGCCGACGGGCCGAATCCCTACCTCACGGGCATCCACGCGCCGATGTCGGCCGAGCTGACGCTGACCGACCTGGAGGTCAGCGGCCGCATCCCGCCCGAGCTGGACGGCAGCTACGTGCGCAACGGCCCGAACCCGATCAAGCCGCCGAACCCGGCCACGCACCACTGGTTCGTCGGCACGGGCATGGTGCACGGCCTGCGGCTGCAGGGCGGCCGGGCGCTGGGGTACCGCAACCGCTGGATCCGCGGCCGCGAGGTGTCGGAGGCGCTGGGCGAGCCGCCGGCGCCCGGCAAGCGCACCGAGGGCTTCGACGCGCCGAACACCAACGTGGTCGGCCATGCCGGCGCGATCTGGGCCATCGTCGAGGCCGGCGGCAATCCGGTGCGGCTCGACGCCGAACTGATGACCGTGGCGCACGACCCCTTCGGCGGCACGCTGCACCACGCGTTCTCGGCGCACCCGCACCTGGACCCGGCCACCGGGGAGCAGCACGCGATCTGCTACCACGCGCGCGTGCACGACACCGTCTGGCACGTCGTCGTCGGCGCCGACGGCCGCGTGCGCCGCGAGGAGCCGATCGCGGTGCAGGACGGGCCGTCGATCCACGACTGCATGATCACGCCGCGCTACGTGGTCGTGCTCGACCTGCCGGTGACCTTCTCGACGAAGACGATGCTCGCCGGGCACTCCTTCCCGTACCGCTGGAACCCGCAGCACCAGGCCCGCGTCGGTCTGCTGCCGCGCGAAGGCCGGGGCAGCGAGACGATCTGGTGCGAGGTCGACCCGTGCTACGTCTTCCATCCGGCCAACGCCTTCGAGACCGAGGATGGCCGCGTGATCCTCGATGCCTGCGTGCACGACACGATGTTCGACGGCGCCTACGAAGGGCCGTCGTCGTCGCGCGTGCCTTTCGAGCGCTGGACCATCGACCCGGTGGCGCGGCGCGTCGAGCGGCGCGTGGTCGACCCCGCGCCGCAGGAGTTCCCGCGCCCGAACGAGCAACTGATCGGCCGGCCGTACCGCTACGCCTACACGCTGGCGCTGCCCGAGGGCGGCAACCCGGCCTTCCTCGACGCGCCGCAGCTGTACAAGCACGACCTGCAGACCGGCCGGCGCGAGGTGCACGACTTCGGCCCCGACCGTGTGGCGGGCGAGTTCGTGTTCGTGCCGCGCGCCGGCGCCGCCGCGGAGGACGACGGCTGGCTGCTGGGCTTCGTCATCGACCGCGCACGTGACCGCACCGAGCTGGCGATCCTGGACGCGGCGCGGTTCGAGGCCGAGCCGCAGGCGCGCATCGCCATCCCGCACCGCGTGCCACCGGGCTTCCACGGCAACTGGATCCCGGCTCGCTGAGGGTGGGCACGGGGCTCGGCACGCCGCCGGCAACCCGCGCATCCGCGGCTGCGAGCGTGCCGTCGTCAGCCCGCGCGCAACCGCGCGAGCAACTGCGGGCCGGTCCAAACCTTGCGGGCACCGGCCTCGGCCTCGCGCATCAGCGCCACCAGGCGGGCATTGACCGGCGCCTCGCGCCCGAGCCGACGCGCGAGCGCGACGATCTCGCCGTTGATGAAGTCGACCTCGCTCACCCGGCCCTTGTCGAGGTCGTCGGCCATCGACGAGCGGGCGTGCGGGTCGATCGCCAGCATGCGCTGCGCCAGCCGCAGGAAGAGCGCGTCGGGCAGCCGCAGCAGCGCCGGCACCCACCGCGGCGGCAGCGGGGTCATGCGCGCGGGGCGGATGCCGGCGGCGCGCAGGATGGCCAGCGCCTCCTGCTGCGCCAGGGCCATGCAGCGCCGGAAGGCCGTGTCGTGCAGCATCGCGCGGATCGGCAGGCCGCTGAGCGCGTTGATCGGGTTGTTCAGGTTGAGCAGCAGCTTGCCCCACTGCACCGCGGGCATGTCGTCGTGCAGCGCCAGCGCGAGCCCGGCGCGTGCGAACAGCGGCTGCCAGCGCACGAGCGCCTCGTGCCGCCGGGCATCGAGCTGCCCCTGCGTGGCCTGGTGGTAGCGGCCCGGCGCCAGCGGCACGACGTTGAACGGCACCATGCCCGCCAGCACGGCGCACGCCGGCAGCCGGCGCGCCAGCACCTCGGCGTTGTGCAGCCCGTTCTGCAGGCTCAGCACGACGGTGCCCGGCGCCAGAACGGTGCCGAGCAGAGCGGCCACTTCCGCGGTGCTGCCGGACTTCACGCAGACGAGCACCAGCGCGGCACCGGCCGCGGCCTCGGGGCCGGTGCCCAATTGCAGGGCTGCCGCCGGCACCTCGCCGCGCCGGCCGAGGTAGTCGCTGTAGCCGAGGCCGTTCCGGCGCAACTCGTCGACCACGCGGGCGCGGCCGATCAGCGTCACGCGGGCACCGGCCGCGGCGAGGCGCGCGCCGACGTAGCAGCCGATGTGACCGGCGCCGTAGACGCAGACCGCGTCGTCCGGGTTCATGCGTCGGCCGGCCGTGGCACGGCGTCGCTCAGGCCGGCCGCGAGTGCAGGCGCCGGGCGAGAAACGCGATCACCTCGTCGACCGCCGCCCGCGTCGGCTCGCCCGGCGCGTCGACGAGGTCGCCGGTGAAGACCGAATGCGGCGGCTTGCCCGCCTGCGCCATCGGCCCTTGCGGGTTGGCCGCCGAGTCGGGCAGCACCGTGGCGGCGAAGCCGTCGCCCAGTTCGCGCCGCAGGGTCTGAAAGCGCGCAGCCCGGCACAGCGTGTCGCCCTCGAAACGGTAGCCGCGCACGACCAGGCCCTCGCGGCGCGTGCGTTCGCGCACGATGCCGAGGTCGGCCTGGCCGATGTCGAGCGCAGCCGGGCTGAGCGCCGGCAACCCCGGCTGCGCGAGCACCGGGGCGAGCACCACCGGGTCGACCGCGAGCGACAACGCGAAGCCGCCGGTCAGGCACATGCCGACGACGCCGACGCCGGGCCCGCCGCATTCGGCGTGCGCCTGCCGGCACAGCGGCTTCAGCCACTCGATCACCGGGCTGGAGCGGCCCGACCTGAACAGGTTGATCTCGCGCGCGACGCACAGGCCGAGGACCCGGCCGAGGCTCGGCTTCTCGCGGTTGGCCGTGTCGGGGCTGCCGAAGAGGATCGGGGCATGGACGCGGAAGCCGGCCTCGGCGATCCAGCGGCAGAACCGCGCCAGCGTCGGCGTGAAGCCGTAGATCTCGTGGATCACGACGACCGCGGGGCCGCTGCGCCCGAGCTTGAGCACCGGCTTGCGGATGCCGCCGAACGCGACGTCGCAGCGCTCGAAGTCCGGGCCGTCCCATGGTTGCGCTGCCGTCACCGCCTGCTCCTGCCGCTCGTCGGCCGGCCGATTGTGGGCTACGGCCCGGTTGCCCCGCGGCACCGGGTGCCCGGCGGCGGCATCCGGGCCGAGGCGCCGGCAAGGGGGTCGGTCAGGCGGCCGGATCGCCTCCGGTCGCCCCGCGCCGCGGCCGCGTCAGCCGAAACGCCCGTGCAGGAACCAGCCGTCGGCGCCGGTGTCGGCGCCGGGCAGCCGGGTGCGGTAGATCCAGACCAGCGCACCGTCGACGGCGCGGGCGACGAAATAGTCGCGCAGCGCCGGCGCGCCGTCCCACCAGCCCGACTCGATGCGTTCCGGCCCGGCCAGCAACTGCAGCGGCCCGCCGTCGAGCCAGGGGCGCGAACGGCGCTCGGGCAGCGGCTGCGGCTGCACGAGCAGCCAGATCGGGCGCGTGGC
>JAFLDG010000387.1 GCA_017302495.1 Burkholderiales bacterium | reverse complement strand
GCGCCGCCGGCCGGACGGCTGCTGACCCGGCACACCGGCCTGCCACCGCAGCCCGCGGCCGAGGACGCAGGCGTCGGTGGCGGTCGCCCGAAGCGGCGCCGTTGACCCCTTCCGCCGAGGCGAACGCCGCAGCGTTCGCCCGGCCGTGGCGTGCCCGTCACCTGTGGGTTTACGCCTATGCCGACGGGAATCCGCGGTGCCTTATGCTCGGGCCGGACCCAGGCAAGCAGTAAGCCGGGCGAAAAAGACAACTCGTTGGGACTGCAAGGATGAACAGCTGTGCGCTGGAGTTCACGCTCCACCCGGTGTCGTCGCAGGAGGACTTGCTCGCTGCCTGTGCGGTGAGGGCGCAGGCCTACGGCCACCACCTGCCGGAACTGGCCGAACGGCTCGCCGTACCGGACGAGACCGACCGCCACCCCGATACCACCGTCTTCCTGTGTCGCGACAAGGCCGGCGGCCGGCCGACCGGCACGATGCGCGTGCAGACCAGCCTGCACGGGCCGCTGATGCTCGAGCACAGCGTCGCGCTGCCGCCCTGGTTGGCCGGGCAGGCCCGCGCCGAGATCACGCGCCTGGCGGTGCGCGTGGGTGCGGATCCGCTGACCCGGCTGTGCCTGATGAAGGCCAGCTACCTGTTCTGCATGGCGCACCGCGTCCGGCAGATGGTGATCGGCGCGCGCAAGGAGGCGTTGATCCGCAACTACCGGCGGCTCGGCTTCGTCGACGTGTTCGCCGACGGCGAGTTGCTGCCGCTCGCCCACACCGGCGGCTTGCTGCACCGGATCATGAGCTTCGACGTGCAGGGGGCCGAGCGTGCCTGGGCGCTGAAGCGCCATCCGCTCTACACGTTCATGGTCGGCACGACCCACGACGACCTGAAGGTGCTGCCGCCGCTGCCGGTGGCCGGCCTGCTGCCGGGTCGGCTCGACAGGCCGGGCTGGCGCGCGCCGACCGTGCCGGCCTGACGCGAACGCCGGCGCCGGCGCTGCGCGTGTGCGTCGGCGCCGGGCGCCGGCCGCGCCGGGGCTGCCGGGACCGCAGGCCGCCTCCCGGCGCGCGCTTCAGGCCGCGGTCGGCAACGGCGCGTGCTGCGGCGCCCAGCGCTGCAGCACGCGCAACAGTTCGTCCTGCGTGTACGGCTTGCCGAGGAAGTCGTCCATGCCGGCCTCCTGGCACTGGTCGCGGCTGACCTCGCAACTGGTCGCGGTGAGGGCGATCACCGGCAAGCGCGGCAGGCCGAGGGCATGCTCCTGCACCCGGATCTCGCGCGTCGCCGCCAGCCCGTCCAGCGTCGGCATGCGGCAGTCCATCAGCACCAGGTCGGGCCGGTTCAACTCGCGCAGCGCGGCGCGCACCGCCTGCACGCCGTCGCGCACGCGCTCGGCCTGCACGCCCAGGTGCTCGAGGTAGGCGGTGGCGATGACCGCGTTCACATCGTCGTCCTCGGCGATCAGGACGCGCGCGCTGCTGGCGGCGGCGGGCGCGCGGTCCGCTGGCGCCGGATCGCTGCGGTCGGCCTCGGTCGCGTCGGGCAGCTTCGCGGTGAACCGCGCCAGCGTACCGATGCCGACCGCGCTGCGCAGGCTCAGGTCGCCGCCCATCGCCTGCGCGATGTCGCGCGAGATGAACAGGCCGAGCCCGGTGCCTTCGAGCGACCGGCCCTCGTGTTCGCCCACCTGGCGGAAGGCCTCGAACACCCGGGCCAGATCCGGCGGCGCGATGCCCGGCCCGGTGTCCTGGACCTCGATGCTCGCCAGGCCGCTGCCGGCGTCGCGCGTCGCGCCGAGCGTGATGCTGCCCTTCTGCGTGAACTTGACGGCATTGCCGAGCAGGTTGTGCAGCACCTGGCGCACGCGCGCGGCATCGCCCTGCACCCAGCAGGGCCGCGGCAGGTGCAGGTTCGGCGCGAAGCTCAGCCCCTTGTCGCCGGCACGCACGGTGTAGACGTCGGCGAGCGTCTGCAACAGCGCGGCCAGGTCGAAACGTTCGCTGCGGATCGCGAAGCGCCCGGCCTCGATGCGCGAGATGTCGAGCAGGTCGTTGATCAGGCCGAGCAGGTGCATGCCCGAAGACTCGATCAGCTCCACCCGCCGCGCCACCGCCGGGTCGTGGGCCTCGATGTGCAGCAGCCGCGCGACGCCGAGGATGCCGTGCAGCGGCGTGCGCAGCTCGTGGCTGATGTTGGCGAGGAACTGGGTCTTCACCGAACTCTGGAACATCGCGAGCTTCAGCGCGCTTTCCTTCTCGACCGTCAGCGCCTCGGCGCGCAGGCGCAGCAGCAGGCCGTCGACCAGCCGCCGCTCGGACGCGGTGGCGGTGGCGAGCAGCAGGCCGAGCAGCATCAGCAGGCCCGCGCCGGCGAAGGAGCCGAACTCGTCGCCGCGCAGGAACAGGCCGAGCGCGGTGAGCGCGATGATCGGCACCGCGTACGCGGCGGTCGAGCGCTTGCTGTACTGCAGGCCGAAGGTCGCGACGCAGGACACGCCCGCCATCACCGCGCCGACCAGCGAGGCGATCGGGATCGCCGACGACATCAGCAGCAGGCCGGCCACGCCCCAGACCGCGCCGTCGACCAGCAGCCAGGTGTCGGTCCGGTTGCGCCAGGCCTCGCCGCCGGGGCGGTTCTCCCGGTCGTAGCGCACGCTCAGCCAGATCCGCACGCCGGCCACGGCGAGCTTGGTCGCGAGCCACAGGTCGATCACCCAGGCCGGCAGCGCCACCCCGCGCAGCTGCAGCGCGAGCAGCACCGCGAATGCGGTCGCGACGACCGTGCCCAGCCGGGCATGGCCGAGCACCATGTTCAGCTGTTCGTCGCCGACCGCGGGACGCAGCGACTCGTCGACCCGCACGCTGAAGCGCGCGCCCAACCGGGGCCAAAACCCCCGCTCCCGGTGAGCGTCGCCGGCGGCGGGCGCGGCCTCGGTCATCGCGACGGTGTCGTCAGCGTCCCGAAATCGCTGGGCAGGTCGATGCGCAGCGATTCGCAGGTCGAGCGCAGCAGGGCGAGGCGCTGCGCCTCGTCCATGTCGGGCGAGCCGCGCGACAGTTCCTGCGCGAACTGCAGCAGCGCGGCGCGGCGATAGCGCGCGATCGCGCGCTGCCAATCGCCAAGCACCTTCAACTGGACCAGGCCGGGCCGGCTCAGGAAGTCGTCGGCCATGCGCAGCGAGCCGGAGCCGAGCTCCAGATCGGCGAACAGCCCGGGCATCGGCAACTGGAACTCATCCGGATCGCTGGTGCCCGGGCCGGCAGCCGGGGCACTGATCGGTGCAACTTGATTCATCGTGGGAGCCCCACCAGGCACGACGTCGACACCCGTCGTCACAGCACCGGCGGCGCCCGGCGCGACGCCCGGGGCGCCGGCGGCGGTTGCCGACGGCCGTTGTGCACCCGAGTGGCTTGAATGGTCCGACGCTCCTCCGTGGATCGCCATCCCTAAGGCACGGCCGATGATGCCATCCGGCCATTGTCGCCGGACGCCAACTATTGCGCGCCCGCGGCGCCTGCAAGCGCAACCGGCGCTCGACTCGACGCCGGCGCGTGCCGTCAGCGCTCGTCGAACAGCCCCGGGTCCGGTCCGAGCCGGGCGCGTTCGATCTGCAGCAGCCGCAGCTTCGTTGCCAGTCCGCCGGGCGCGGAGAAGCCGCCGGCGCGGCCGCCGGCGGCGAGCACGCGGTGGCACGGCACCACCGGTGCGAAGCGGTTGCGCGCCAGCGCCTGGCCGACCGCGCGCGCGAGGGTGGGATCGCCGAGTCGCGCGGCCAGTTCGCCGTAGGTCGTGGTCCGGCCGGGGCCGATGGTGCGGGCGGCGGCGTAGACACGCTGCTCGAACGGCGCGATGCCGTCGAGGTCGAGCCCGACATCGCGCAGGTCGTCGCCCCGGCCCTCGAACAGCGCGCGGAT
>JAFLDG010000386.1 GCA_017302495.1 Burkholderiales bacterium | reverse complement strand
AGTTGCGCGTGCTGCCCGCGGGCGACGAGGTGCTGCGCCGAGCGCCGGGCCCCTTCAGCGGCGTGCTGCCCGAGGCGCTGGCGCGGCTCGATCCGGCGACGCTCGCGCGCCTCGACGCCGACCTGGCGCGGATCGTGGAGCTGTTGCGCGCCGATCCCCGGGCCGCGGCGGTGCCGCTGGCGCAGATCTGAGGATTGCGACCCGCGGCGCGCTTGCGCCGGATCAATCGCCGCGGCCGTGACGGGCGAAGAATTCCGGTGGCGGCCGGCGCAGCGTTCGCCGCCGCATCTTCGATGGAATGGAGGAACCGAGCATGAACGAACTGCGTGTCACCGACCCGTTCTCGATCGAGCCGATGGAGGAGTTCTTCCGCGGCATGATGCGCCCCTGGCGCGCCGACCTGGCCAAGCAGGCGCCGCAGATCAAGCTCGACGTGCACGAGGACGATGCGGGCTACACGGTCAAGGCCGAGGTGCCCGGCGTGCGCAAGGAGGACATCGACGTGCGCATCGACGGCAACCAGGTCACGATCAGCGCCGAGGTGAAGCAGGAGAGCGAGGAGAAGAAGGGCAAGCGCGTGCTGCGCTCGGAGCGGCAGTACGGCTTCGCCAGCCGCAGCTTCACGCTCGCCGGCGACGTCGACGACGCGGCCGCGAAAGCCAAGGTCGAGAACGGCGTGCTCGAGCTGACGCTGCCGAAGAAGGGCAAGTCGAGCGCGAAGAAGGTCGACGTGGCCTGAGGCGGCGTCGCGCGCCCCGCGGCCCCGCCGGCGCTGGCCCGCCGGGCCTTCAGCCGGCCGGCGATGCCGGCCCGGCGGCGAAGCCGTGCCGCTCGTGCCACTGCGCGAGCGACAGGTCCGGGTAGTGCTCGAAGCGCGGGTCGTCGGGCCGGCCTTCGACCTCGACCCAGGCCGCCTTCGAGCCGACCAGGCAGTGCACGTGTTCCGGCGGCGCAGGCAGCGGCGTGTCGATGCAGCCCGCGTGCGGGTGCACCAGGTCGGGCCAGGTCGGGTCCCACAGCCACAGCGCGCTGCCGCAGCGGGCGCAGAAATAGCGCCGCGCGCTGCTCGGGTGCGTACCGCCGCCGGACTCGTCGGGCACCTGCGCGCGGTAGATGCGCAGGTGGCGCTTGCCGCGCACCTGCATCGACCGCGCCAGGCCGCCGAGGTTGATCGCGAAGCCGCCCGAGCCGGCGGTCTTGCGGCAGATCGAGCAGTAGCAGCGCATGAACGGCACCGGCGAATCCGCTTCGAGCGAGAAGCGCACGCTGCCGCAGTGGCAGGAACCTTCCAGATGCATGGGGCCTCCGACGGGGACTTCCTGGGTGACGCGGCGAACGGCCGCGCTCAGCGCCGCAGCACGCACTTGTCGTACAGGCCGAGCAGGCGGCGCTGCGGATCGTACGTCGCCTTCAGTGCCGCGTAGGCGGCGCCGCCCGTAGGCGCGGTCGAACGCGTCGCGGTCGAGGAAGCAGTCCGAGTACAACGACTTGATGCCGCCGAGCGCGAGCACCTGCTGCTCGACGAGGCGGTTGAAGTGGCCGGGCGGCCGCGCCTCGCGACTGTGCACCACGTCCCAGAAGCCGAAGTTCAGGTACGGCACGCCCGGCGGCAGCGGGTACAGCGTGAACCGCCGTGCCGGGTCGGCCGGCCGGATCGGACAGATCCAGATCGGCAGGATGCCGATCTCGCGCTGCAGGAAGTCGAGGAACTCGGCCGCGCGCGGCAGCGGGATGTCGACGTCCTGGATCACCGATTCCGGATGGTCGCCGCGCAGCCGGCTCCACGCGCGCGTCAGCCCGAGGCGGGCGTTCAGGCGCATCCAGTGCGTGTAGGTGCGCGAGTTCAGCCGCTCGCGGCCCGCGAGCCGGCGCAGCCATGCATGCTGCAGGCCGAACTGCTTCGAGTTCCAGAACCAGTCGGTGTCCCAGCGCCACAGATAGCCGGCCGCGCTCAGCCAGTCGTCGTCGCGCTCGCGCAGCGATTGCCAGTAGATGCGCTCGAGCGTGTAGTCGCTGGGCCGCGGCCCGTCGTCGACGAAGCGCGCGACGCTGAGCACCAGTTCCTCGCGCGCGAAGACCACGCCGTCGACGAAGTCGGTGCCGTCGTCGTCGGCGCAGGTCGCGGCGAGCGCGTCGAAGAAGGCCCGCGGCTGCGCGAATCGGGTGTGCCGCACATGCACCAGCCGCTTCACCGGCCGCGTGCGCAGCCTCAGCCGCAGCGCGTAGCCGAGCGTGCCGTACGAGTTCGGGAAGCCGAAGAACAACGCCGCGTGTTCGTTGTCCGGCGTCGCGTGCACGACCGTGCCGTCGGCCAGCAGCACGTCGAGCGCGAGCAGCGTGTCGTGCACCAGGCCGAAGCGGAACGAGGTCGCCTCGATGCCGACGCCGGCCACCGCGCCGGCGGCGGTGATCGTCTTCAGCTGCGGCACCACCGCCGGCATCAGGCCCTGCGGCAGCAGCGCGTCGACCAGCTGCTCGTAGCGCACCAGCCCCTCGGTGTCGACCCGGCCGGCCGTGGCGTCGGCGCCGAGCACGTGGTCGAAGGCGCCCAGGTCGAGCCGGTGCTTGGCACTTTCGGCCCGGTCGCGGAACAGGTTCGAGGTGCGCTTGGCCAGGCCCAGCGGCTGCTCCGTGCCGGCGGCCGCCAACTGCACGCGCAGCGCGGCGATGCGCTGCGCGTGCCCGGCGTCGTCAGGCATACAGGAACGCGCGGTCCATCGGATAAGCGTCGCGCGCGAGGTTGCCCTTGCTGAAGACGATCTGGAACAGGTAGGTGCGCTCGGTCGGCGCGCGGAACATCTCGGCGCAGCCGACGAGATAGCTCAGCCAGACGCGGCGGAAGCGCTCGTCGAAGCGCTGCGCATCGAGCGCGCGGATCTCGTCCCAGCGCCGCTCGAAGCGCTCGGCCCAGGGGTCGAGCGTCAGCGCGTAGTGCCGGCGCAGGTTCTCGATGTCGACCACTTCGAGGCCGCAGCGTTCCAGCTCGACGATCACGTCGGCCAGGCTCGGGATCCAGCCGCCGGGAAACACGTGCTTGCGGATGAACAGCTCGGTGTCGTAGCGGCCGACGTGGCCGATGAAGTGCAGCAGGCCGAGCCCGCCCGGCTTCAGGAAGTCGGCATGGGCCTTGATGACTTCCGCGAGCTGGTCGCGCCCGGCGTGTTCGAGCACGCCGATCGACACCACCTTGTCGTAGGCGCCGTCGACCTCGCGGAAGTCGGCCTCGCGCACCTGCAGCCGGTCGGCCAGGCCGCGCGCGGCGATGCGCGCGCGCAGCCACTGCACCTGCTCGGTCGTCGTGTTGATGCCGGTGCCGGTGGCCCCGGTCGTCTCGTGCGCGCGCAGCATGAAGCCGCCGAAGCCGCAGCCGATGTCGACGAAGCGCTCGCCGGGCCGCAGCCGGATCTTGCGGCAGACATGGTCGATCTTGTTCGCCTGCGCCTGCTCCAGCGTGGTCGTGCCTTCGCGCCAGTAGGCGCAGGTGTACATCAGCAGCGCTTCGTCGAGCCACAACCGGTAGAAGGCCGCCGGCAGGCCGTAGTGCGCGCGCGCGTTCGCCTTCGCCTGCGCGAAGCTGCGGTTGCCCTGCCGCCACTCGAGCAGGTTGTCACCGCGAAGGCCTGCGGCGCGCGGGCGCCGAGCTGCTCGATCAGCTTCTGCGCGAGCGGGCGGATCAGCCCGTCCTGCAGCTTCGGCGTCATCCCCGGCGCCCGGGCAGCAGGTGGCTGCAGAACCAGTCGGCGGCGGCCAGCGCCACCGCGTCGAGCGCGCCGGCCTCGAGGAACTGGTGCGACGCCCGCGGCACGATCTCGATCCGCTTCTCGCAGCGCAGCAGCGCGTAGGCGCGGCGGTTGCCTTCCAGCCCCTGCGGGTCGGCCTCGCCGACGATCAGCAGCGTCGGCGCGCGCACCTCGGCCAGCGCGCTGGCCGCGAGTTCGGGCCGGCCGCCGCGGGCGACGATCGCGCCGGCGCCGTTC
>JAFLDG010000385.1 GCA_017302495.1 Burkholderiales bacterium | reverse complement strand
GCGATCGCGCTCGGCCTGGTCCTCGTCCACGGCGCGCTGCCGCTCGCGCCGGCGCTGCTGCACAACATCGTCGCCGCGCTGCTGGTCGCCCTGCTCGCGCGGCTGCGCTGACGCCTTCCGCGCCGGCAGCGCTGTCCGCTGCGCGCCGTTGCACCACGGCCGCGGCCTTGATGCAGGTCAACCGGCGGCCCGGGCCGGCTGCCGAAAATGCGAACGCCCTGTTGCCGCCGCCGTGGACCTGAACCGCTTCGACCTGCCGCGCTACCTGTCGGTGCTGCCGCTGTTCGCCGAGATGAACGGCGAGGAGTTGCAGCGCCTGGCGCAGGGCTGCCAGCTGAAGCGGCTCGCCCGCGGCGACATGGTGTTCCGCGTCGGCGAGCCCTGCGAGTGCTTCCACGTCACCGTGATCGGGCAGGTGAAGCTGTTCGCGCTGTCGCCGGCCGGGCAGGAGAAGGTGATCGAGCTGATCGGCCCCGGCAACACCTTCGCCGAGGCGATCATGTTCATGGACCGGCCGTACTTCGTGAACGCGCAGACGCTGACCGACACGCTGCTGCTGTCGGTGTGCAAGCGCACGGTGCTGGACGAGATCGCGCGCGAGCCGCGCTTCGCGCTGCGCATGCTCGCCGGCATCTCGCGCCGGCTGCACGGGCTGGTGCACGATGTCGAGGCCTACGCGCTGCACAGCGGGCTGCAGCGCGTGATCGGCTACCTGCTGCGCGACGTCGCCGACCACGACGGCGCGAACGGCCAGGCGCTGACGGTGTCGCTGCCGGTCAGCAAAGCGACGATCGCGTCGCGCCTGTCGCTGACGCCGGAGTATTTCTCGCGCGTGCTGCACGAGCTGGAGGCGGCCGGGTTGATCGAGGTCGACAAGCGCGACATCCGCATCCGCGACCCGCAGCGGCTGATGCGCTACCAGCCGATGCAGTGAGCGGCCGCGCGCCGGCCCCGCGGGCGCTCAGACCGGGTCGCCGGCCGGCTTCGGCGGCAGCAGCACGCGCTGCTCGCACGGCGCGCGCAGGATGATCGAGGTCGAGGTCGCGGCCAGCGTCCACAGCGCGTTGACGACGCGGTCGAGGTGGGCCACGTCGACGACCGCGATCCGGCACAGCCAGCTGTCCTCGCCGGTGATGTTCCAGGCGTCGACGATCTCGGGCGTGGCCTCGATCAGGCGCTGCATCGCCGCGTAGTCGCAGCGGCCGACGCGCACCAGCGCGCGGATGCCGTAGCCGAGCGCGGCCGGGTCGACCCGCGCCTGGTAGCCGGTGATGACCCCGGCCGACTCGAGCTTGCGCACGCGCTCGGTCACCGCCGGCTGGCTCAGGTGCACGCGGCGGCCGAGCTCGGCCATCGTCAGCCGGGCATCGGCCTGCAACTCGGCCAGGATGCGGGTGTCGTAGCTGTCGAGCGCCGGCTTGTTCATTCGAAGGACTCTGGCGGCCATTTCCTTCGAAGTCAAGGCGGCTCGACCCCGCAACCTCGATCGCAGGCTGGAACGGGCGCGCTTGCCTTCGTAGCATGGCGCTCATGTCGAACCCTGCCATGGCGCTGCGCGCCGCCCCCGATGCCGGCAGCGGCGCCCTCATCGCCGGCTGCCTGGCCGCCACCTGGGTCATCTGGGGCTCCACCTACCTGGCGATCAAGTGGGCACTGGTCAGCTTCCCGCCGTTCTTCCAGATGGGCACGCGCTTCGTCGCCGCCGGGCTGCTGCTCGGTGCCTTCGCCGGCTGGCGCGGCGCGCGCTGGCCGAGCCGCGGCGAATGGTTCGCCGCCGCGGTGCTCGGCCTGCTGATGCTCGGCGGCGGCTACGGCGCGACCGCGGTCGCGCAGCAGAGCGTCGGCTCGGGCCTGGTCGTCGCGTTCATCGCGGTCGTGCCGGCGATGGTCGCGGCGCTGCAGTGGCCGTACGGCGTGCGCCTCGGCCCGCTGCAGGTGACCGGCATCGCGCTCGGCCTGGCCGGCGTGTTCGCGCTCGCGGCCGGCCAGGGCTTCGGCGCCTCGCTGCCGGGCCTGCTGGCGATGACGGTGGCCTGCCTGACCTGGTCGCTCGGCAGCGTCTGGGCGCTGCACGGCCTGCCCGGCGGGCGCATGCTGCGGCTGGCACCGGGCGCGGCCGGCTACGCGAGCCAGATGCTGGTCGGCGGCGCCTGGCTGATGCTGCTGTCGCTGGCCGCCGGCGAAGCGCCGGCCTGGCCGCCCGAGCCGCGCGCGCTGGCGAGCTGGGCCTACCTGGTCGTCGCCGGGTCGCTGATCGGCTTCTCCGCCTACATGGTGCTGCTGCAGCGCACCAGCGCGGCGCTGGCGTCGAGCTACACCTTCGTCAACCCGCTGATCGGGCTCGCGCTCGGCGTCACGCTCGGCGGCGAGGTCGTCAGCGCCGGCGAGTGGGCGGCGGCCGGCGTGGTGCTGCTCGGCGTGGTCGTGCTGCTCGCGGCGCCGGCGCGGCGCTGAGGCGGACGGCGCGGCCTCGGGCGGGATGGCAGCGGCCGGTGTCGGCCTGTGACCTGGGGAACAGCGCGGTCGGCACGAAGCACGACCCGACGCATCGCGCTCAGTGCGACGTGCCCTCCGACCGCGTCAGCTTGTTGTGCAGGTTGTACTTGCCCACCGGCTTGCGCATCGGCAGGCGCTTGACCTCCTTGAAGGTCGCGGCGTCGTAGACGACCAGCGCGCCGTCGTTTTCCCACACGCTGGCCAGCGCGTAGCGGCCGTCCTTCGTGAACTCGATGTGCGCCAGCGTCCTGCCCGGCTCGCGCACGGTGGCCACCGGCTCGAGGGTGCGCTTGTCGATGATCGTCAGCGTGTCCTTCTCGGTCGGGCTCATCATCGAATCGACCCAGGCGTAGGGCGTGCGCTCGTGGCTGCGCATGAAGAAGCCCGGCCCCGGCGTCGGGATCGTCTGCACCAGCTTCCAGTCCTTCAGGTCGATCACGGTGACGGTGCCGTCCTTCAGGTTCGGGCTGGCGAGCACGCGCCGGCCGCGGTGCTCGAAGGTGATGCCCGAGCCGAGGTGCGGCATGCCGGCGATCGGCAGCGTCGCGATGCTGCGCCGCACGTCGAGGTTGACCACCTGCCCGGCCGGCGTGCCGTCGGCGCGCGGCCGCGACGCGCCGAGCGCGTGCGCGTACGACGGGTCGAAGAAGAAGTCGTCCAGCGGCTCGGGCAGCAGCGTGCGCTTGACGTTCAGGAAGCCGCGCTTGGCGACGCCCTCGCCCATCCGGTAGTCGTGCACCAGGCCGTCGTAGATGTCCTCGGCCTTCGGGTCGTAGCTGATCTCCCAGAGCTCCGGGATGTCCTTCAGCGCGACGATGAAGCTCGAGCGCGGCGCCGCGTCGTACACCGCCGACACGCGCGAGCTCTGCTTGCCGTCGCGGGTGGTCGCGGCGTAGGTCCTGACCAGGTTCAGGCTGTCGTCGAACAGGGCCAGCGTGTGCGGCAGGTAGTTCGCGGCGAGCACGTAGCGGCCGTCGCTGCCGACCGCGACGTTGCGCATGTTCAGGCCCGCGCGCACCTCGGCGACGACGCTCAGGTTCCACAGGTCGTATTTCGTGATCCAGCCGTCGCGCGAACCGAAGTAGACGAAGCGCCCGTCGGGGCTGAACTTCGGCCCGCCGTGCAGCGCGAAGCGGCTCGGGAAGCGGTGAATCACCTCGAAGCGGTCACCGTCGACCAGCGAGACATGGTGGTCGCCGCCTTCGACGACGACGAACAGGTTCGCCGGGTCGGCCTTCCACGCCGGCCTGGCCGGCAGCTTCGCCGGGTCGGCGCCGGCGATGCGCGATCCGCGGATGTCGTCTTCGCTCCAGGCCGGCGCCGGCACGACCGGCGTGTAGATCCACTGCGCGAGCGCGGCGATCTCGTCGGCCTTCAGCTGCGCGGCGAAGGCCGGCATCTGCGTCGCCGGCCGGCCGTCGGCGATGACGGCCTGCGCCTCCGGCCGCCGCAACCGGGCCAGGCTCTCGGGCAGCAGCGCCGGCCC
>JAFLDG010000384.1 GCA_017302495.1 Burkholderiales bacterium | reverse complement strand
CGCGCGGCTGATTCGGCCCGTCGCGCCCGCGCCGACGCGGCGCACGGCCTGTCAGGGCCGGCGCGCGAGCGGCCCCAGCACGAGTTGCTCGACCCGGCCGAGCTGACGCTCGAAGCGCCGCGACTCGAGCAGCGAGAGCGGCAGCAGCCCCGCGCGCGCCGCGCCGGCATGCTGGATGCGCACCAGATCCAGCGGCCAGGCGAGCAGGCCCGAGACCCAGTCCCGCAGCGCACGCGCGGCGCGGTCCAGGTGCTGTGGGCCGGGCCGGACGATCCAGGCGGCAAATTGGCGCTGCCACTGCGCGTGGCGCCACGCCTGGGCGCCGGCCAGGTTCGCACCGGCGCACCACCATTCGGCGATCAGGATCGGCGGATCGGCCGGCCTGGAACTCTCCATCGGCCACCTCCTCAGGTAGGTAATTACCCGCAGGCTAGCACAGCAGCTTCGCCCGCATTCGAGCGCATTCCAGAAGTATGGTGCATTGCAACATGAAAGATTCGACTCATTGTCGCGCAATCTCCTTGATGTAAGTGTGTGCATGCACTCTTGATCTAATCGGGCAACTCCTCGAGCCCGGCGGTGCGAGCGGCCCCTAAGATCGGCAACCGGGCTGCGCGGGGGCGCGCCGACGACTGGAGCCGACATGGGCATTCCCTTCCGCGCCGACCAGGTCGGCAGTCTGCTGCGCCCGCCCGATCTCGCCGACGCGCGCGCCCGCTTCAAGCGCGGCGAGCTGGACGCCGCCGCGCTGCGGGCGGTGGAAGACCGGGCGATCACCGACGCCGTGCGCCGGCAGGAAGCGATCGGCCTGCAGGGCATCACCGACGGCGAGTTCCGCCGCGACTGGTGGCACCTGGACTTCCTGGCGCAACTCGACGGCGTGACGCTGACCGCGAACCCCGGGCCGCAGTTCCGGATCGCCGGGCCGTCCGAGCAGCCGCCGATCGCCAGCGTCACCGGTCGGGTGGCGTGCTCGCGGCCGATCATGGCCGAGCACTTCGCCTACCTGAAGGCGCAGACGACGCGCACGCCGAAGATGACGATCCCGTCGCCGTCGATGCTGCACCTGCGCGGCGGACGCGCCGCGATCGCGCGCGACGTCTATCCGACGATGGACGCGTTCTGGGCCGATGTCGCGGCCGCCTACCGCGCCGCGATCGGCCACCTTTACGGCGCCGGCTGCCGCTACCTGCAGCTCGACGACATCACCTTCGCCTACCTGTGCGATCCGAAGATCCAGGCCAACTGCCGCGCCAACGGCGACGACCCGGCCGCGCTGCCGCGCATCTACGCCGACACGATCAACGCCGCGCTGCAGGGCAAGCCGGCGGACCTGCACGTGACGATCCACACCTGCCGCGGCAACTTCAAGAGCGCCTGGGTCGCCGAAGGCGGCTACGACCCGGTGGTCGAGGCGATGTTCTCGACCCACGTCGACGGGTACTTCATGGAGTTCGACTCGGCGCGCGCCGGGGGCTTCGAGCCGCTGCGCGCGCTGCCGCCGGGCAAGCAGGTGGTGCTCGGGCTGGTCACGACCAAGCTCGGCGAGCTGGAGTCGGCCGAGATGCTGAAGCGCCGCATCGACGAAGCGGCGCGCTTCGTGCCGCTGGAGCGGCTGTGCCTGTCGCCGCAGTGCGGCTTCGCCAGCACGCACCACGGCAATGCGCTGTCGATCGACGACCAGTGGCGCAAGCTCGAACGCGTGGTCGAGGTCGCGCGCGCGGTCTGGGGCGAAGTCGGGTAGCGGCGCGGGCGCCGCCGGGTGCTACAGCGCGCGCAGCTCGATGCCGGTGCCCATCAGGTCGAAGCCCTTGCCGTGCAGCGGCAGGCCGGCGGCGCGGGCGCGCGCGCCGACCGCGTCGCGGTCGGCCACGGCGAGCGTGAAGCCGGTGATGCCCTCGCCGCGCGGGGGCGCCGGCTCGAAGTCGACCCAGCCGCCCTCGAGCACCAGCCGCTGGGCCGCGCCGTGCGCCATCGGCCCCGGCAGGCCGAGCAGCTGCGCCCAGCGGCGCGCCATCGCCGCCGGATCGTCCGCGCCGAGGGTCACGCCGACGATGCGCTGCTCGCCGGCGCGGCCGGGCTGCAGCCGCCAGCCGGGGCCGCCCCAGCGCCACGACGCGGGCGGCAGCGGCTGGTCGATCGAGACGATCGCGCCGCCGATGTCCTTCGGGTGCAGGTGCATCGCGCGGATGTCGGGCAGATCCTTCTCCCAGACGCGGCGCACGCCGAGCGCGTCGAGCCGCGCGCGGTCGCGGTCGAAGGCGTCGGTCTGCACGATCAGCATGTAGCCGCCGTCGCCGCGCCTGTCGAGCAGCCGGCCGGCGGTCGTGCCGGCCTGCGCCGGCGAGACGATCTCGATGAACTGGTCGCCGAACACGAACACCGCGTTGTGCAGGCCGAATTCGGCCACGCCGGGGTCGGCGAACGGCGGCTCGAGCGCGAGCAGCGACGCGAGCCGATCGGCATGCGGCTGCAGCTCGCGCGCGGCGAAGACGATCTGGCGGATGCGCATCATCGAACTCCGCGGCCGTGCGTGCCGCCCTGGCCGGCAGCCGGCCGCCGGCGGGCGATCCGCCGCGCTCGCCCGGGCATCACCGCGTTCATCGGCCGCTGAATTTCGGCGAGCGCTTCTCGACGAAGGCGGCAACGCCTTCGCGATGGTCGGCGGTGCTGCCGGTGCGCCGCTGCGTGAAGCCCTCGCGGTCGAGCAGCTGCGCATAGCTCTCGGCTGCCGCCGCGTGCACGTTCTCCTTCATGTAGCGGTACGCCACCTGCGGCCCGGTCGCGATGCGCGCGGCCAGCTGCATCGCCGCCGGCAGCAGATCGGCCACCGGCAGCACGCGGTTGAGCAGGCCGAGCGTCTGCGCCTCGGCCGCGCCGATCACCTCGGACAGCAGCAGCAGCTCCTTCGCCTTGGCCTCGCCGAGCGTGCGCGCGAGCGGCCAGGTGATGCCGAAGTCGCCGGCAAAGCCGACCTTCGCGAAGGCGGTGGTGAAGGTGGCCGTGTCGGCGGCCAGGCGCAGGTCGCAGGCCAGCGCGAGGCCGAAGCCGGCGCCGGCGCAGGGGCCGTTGATCGCGGCGATGCTGACCTTCGGGCTGTCGTGCAGCAGGCCGGCGAAGCGGTGGATGCGGCGCTGCCGGTCGACCTGCTGCTCCAGGCTCATCTCGTGCAGCGCGGCACCGCCCATCGCCTTCACGTCGCCGCCGGCGCAGAAACCCCGGCCGGCGCCGGTGAGCACGATGCAGCCGACCGCCGGGTCGCCGGCGCAGCGCTCGAGCGCGGCGATCGCGGCGTCGATCATCGCCTGCGACAGCGCGTTCAAGCGCTCGGGGCGGTTCATCGTCAGCACGGCGATGCCGTCGCGGATCTCGACCTGCAGGTCGCTGATGTCGGGGGCGCTCATGGGGTCTCCGCGGTCGGGGTCGGGGGCGTCAGCCGCCGACCAGCGAATGCCGGTCGTCGGCGCGGTCGCCGTCGAGGTGGCGCGTGCAGTTCAGCAGGCGCAGCCCGTGCGGCGCTTCGGCATCGACGATGCTGACCGAAGTGTTCCCCAGGTGCAAGCCGGGCAGGGTCGCGGCCGGGACAGCGCCGGCCCGGCCGAGCAGGTGCCGGATCACCAGGCCGTGCGTGACCACCACCAGGTCGGCGTCCAGGCCGCGCGCCGCCGCGCGGACCTCGTCCCAGGCGGCATCGACACGCGCCTCGAACGCCGGTATCGATTCGCCGCCCGCGGGCGCGTCGGCGCAGGCGATCGGGTCGTAGCCGAGGCTGTCGTAGGGCCGGCCGCGCAAGGCGCCGAAGTTGCGCTCGTGCAGTTGCACGCTCGCGCGCAGCGGCGCGGCGCAGGCCGCGGCGATCGCCTGCGCCGTCGCCCAGGCGCGCGGCAGGTCGCTCGCCAGGATCGCGGCCACCGGCGCCGCGGCCAGCCGGCGCGCGACCGCCGCCGCCTGCGCCCGGCCGCGTGCGCTCAGCGGGGTGTCGGCCGGTTGCAGCACGCGCGCAGCGTTCAGC
>JAFLDG010000383.1 GCA_017302495.1 Burkholderiales bacterium | reverse complement strand
CCTTGCGCCTGGCCGACAAGGCCGCAGCCGACGCCGAGCGCCAGGCCCAGCAGATCGCGCAGGGCACGCGCGCCGCGTGGCTCGGCACGACCGTCGGCGCTTCGCGGCTGAAGGCGCTCGAAGAGGCGCTGGCCGCCACCCGCTCGCGGCTCGACGCGACCCGGCTCGGCCGCCAGGTCGGCGACCGCACGACGCTCGAGCTGCTGAACGCCGAGAACGACGCTGCCGCGGCCGAACTGGCGCTGCAGCAGGCGCGTGTTGCCTTGCTGCTCGACCGGCTGCGGCTGGTCGCCGCGGCCGGCCGGCTTGACGAAGCGCAACTGCAGGTCGCGAACGGCCACCTGCGCAGCGCCCCCTGAATCACACTCGACCCCGCACCCGAAGGAGACAGACCATGGCCCACATCGTGATCCTCGGCGCCGGCACCGGCGGCATGCCGGCCGCCTACGAACTGCGCGAAAAGCTCGACAAGAGCCACCGCATCACCGTCGTCAACGCCGTCGACTACTTCCAGTTCGTGCCGTCGAACCCGTGGCTCGCGGTCGGCTGGCGTGATCGCGACGCGATCACCTTCCCGATCCGGCCGTACCTGGCGAAGAAGGGCATCGACTTCGTGCCGCAGCGCGCGGCGCGCATCGACGCCGAGGGCAACCGGCTCGAGCTGGCCGACGGCAGCACGCTCGTCTACGACTACCTGGTGATCACCACCGGCCCGAAGCTCGCGTTCGAGGAAGTCCCGGGGTCGGGCCCGGAAGGCCACACGCAGTCGATCTGCACCGTCGACCATGCCGAGAAGGCCTGGGCGCAGTACCAGGCGTTCGTGAAGGATCCCGGCCCGGCGATCATCGGCGCGATGCCCGGCGCCTCGTGCTTCGGCCCGGCCTACGAGTTCAGCTTCATCTTCGACACGGATCTGAAGCGCCGCAAGCTGCGCCACAAGGTGCCGATCACCTACGTCACGAGCGAGCCGTACATCGGCCACCTGGGCCTGGGCGGCGTCGGCGACAGCAAGTCGATGCTCGAGAGCGAGTTCCGCAACAACGACATCAAGTGGATCTGCAACGCCAAGGTCACCAAGGTCGAGGCGGGCAAGATGTTCGTCACCGAGCTCGACGAGGCCGGCCAGGTGAAGAAGGAGCACGAGCTGCCTTATCGGTACAGCATGATGCTGCCGGCCTTCAAGGGCGTCGAGGCGGTGGCCGGTGTCGAAGGGCTGTGCAACCCGCGCGGCTTCGTGCTGATCGACGAGCACCAGCGCAGCAAGAAGTACCGCAACATCTTCTCCGCCGGCGTCTGCGTCGCGATCCCGCCGGTCGAGGCCACGCCGGTGGCCACCGGCGCGCCGAAGACCGGCTACATGATCGAGACGATGGTGACCGCGATCGTGAACAACATCGCCGCCGACCTGGCCGGCCAGCCGGCGACAGCCAAGGGCACCTGGAACGCGATCTGCCTGGCCGACATGGGCGACACCGGCGCCGCGTTCGTCGCGCTGCCGCAGATCCCGCCGCGCAACGTCAACTGGTTCAAGAAGGGCAAGTGGGTGCACCTGGCGAAGATCGCCTTCGAGAAGTACTTCATGTACAAGATGAAGAACGGCAGTTCCGAGCCGGTGTACGAGAAGTACGTGCTCAAGCTGATGGGCATCCACCGGCTCGAGGCTTGAACGGAGAACCGCACGATGAGCCAGAACCCGGCCTCCGCCGCTGCCGAGGGCGGCTTCGAGATCGCGCTGACCCAGCAGGACGGCTACCGCTACGAGGTGCGCTTCGACAGCCCCGCGGTGCCGCCGCTGGTGGTCGACGAACACCCGCCGCTCGGCGGTGACGCCGGCCCGAGCCCGGTGCGCGTGCTCGTCGTCGCGGTCGCGCACTGCCTGTCCGCGAGCCTGCTGTTCGCGCTGCGCAAGTTCCGCAACGACCCCGGCACGATGCGCACGGTCGCGCGTGCGCGGATGGCGCGCAACGAGGCCAAGCGCCTGCGCGTCGGCCGAGTCGAGGTCGACCTGCACCTCGGCAAGCCGGCCGCCGAACTGCAGATGCTCGACCGGATCCTCGCCCAGTTCGAGGACTTCTGCACCGTCACGCAGAGCGTGCGCGGCGCCTTTCCGGTGGACGTGCGCGTGTTCGACTCGACCGGCGCGCAGTTGCACGGGACCTGAGCCGCCGCCAGGGGCGCCGGCGCCGGGCCCTCGGCGGGGTCCGGCATGGCGGTCGTGCCGGGCTTGCCCGGAGGCCGGCGCCCTCAGCCGACGGTGCTGACGAGCAGCGCCTGCAGCAGGAAGCGGCGCTTGTCGGGCTCGGGGCAATCGCCGCCGATGCACTCGGCCAGCGCTGCCGTCGGATGCTGCGGCTGGGCGAGCCCGTCGAACACCGGCACGCCGGCCTCGGCGGCGATCTGCTCGACCAGCGCATGCGGCAGGCCTTCGCAGTCGACCGCGTCGTACAGCCGCCCCAGCAACTGGGCGGTGCGCAGCACGTCGACGTCTTCGCCCTCCGTGCCGAAACTCGGCCGGATGTGGGCGACATGGGCACCGAGTTCGGTCGCGGCGCGCCGGAACAGGGTTGCGTCGAACGCGCGGTCGTCGCTGCACAGCAGCCCGAGGTTCTTGCCGCGAAGCAAGGGCTGGCGGCTGCCCTCGGCGGCGGCACGCTGCAGTTCGCTGGCGCGCGCCACCAGCGCGGCGGCCTGTGCCGCCGACAGTTGCTGGCAGGCGGGCGAGTCGCGGTGGCGGCTGACGGAGCCCATGACGGCGCGAACCTCGGTTCCCGATGCTTGGTTCTCTGGACGGCGGCAAGCCTAGCGAAGCTTGCGCGGCCTGCCTTGATGGCCGTCAACCGATCGCGGCGGCTTGTGCGCCGTTGCCCGGCTGTCATCGTCCGTTTACGCAGCGTTACCGAGTGATCCACGGCATTCGCTGCCGGCCGCGCCGCCCCGCCTAGCATGCTGCGCAGACGCAGATGCCCGCACCAGGCCGCCCGGAGGAGAGTCCATGTTCACGCCCGCTGTCACCGAACCCCGCCACGTCGCACCGGGGCGCCCCGAGCTGCCGCCGGCCCCCGGCCTGCCGGACGAGAACCAGCGCGTCAGCCGGCACATCGCCGAGACCCTTGCGCTGCTGCAGGCCACCTTCGCGCCGCAGCGGCGGATCGTGCACGCCGGCGACCTGATCTACCAGACCGGCGAGCGCTTCGCCCACCTGTACGTGCTGAACTCGGGCTTCTTCAAGCTGGTCAACCTGTCCTTCGACGGCCGCGAGCAGGTGGTCGGGCTGAAGTTCCGCGGCGACTGGCTCGGCTTCGACGGCATCGCCGGCGGCGCCTACACCTGCGACGCGGTGGCGATGGACACCGGCGAGGTCTGGACCCTGCGCTACGACCAGGTGCTCGCGCGCTGCGCCGCGCGGCCCGAGTTGCTGAAGCTGCTGCACGAGGCGATGAGCCGCGAGATCTCGCGCGAGCGCGATTCACTGATGTCGGTGTGCACGCTGTCGGCCGATGCCCGCGTCGCCGACTTCCTGCGCTACTGGGCCGAATCGCTGGCCAAGCGCGGCCTGCGCACCGACCAGATCACGCTGCGCATGACCCGCGCCGAGATCGGCAACTACCTCGGCATGACGCTGGAGACGGTGAGCCGTTCGCTGTCGCGGCTGGCGCGGATCGGCATGATCGAGTTCCTCGGCAAGGGCCGGCGCGAGATCCGGATCCCGCGGCTCGACGCGCTGACCGAGTTCGTGCAGCGCAGCGTCGCACCGGCCGGCGTCACGCTGCAGTAAGCCGTCGGGCGGCGGGCGTCAGGCCGCGCCGGGGCGGGATGCGGTCACGCGGGCGATCGCCGCGGCGAGTTGCTCGCGCGTGTAAGGCTTGCGCAGCAGTTCGGCTTCGGGCACCACGTCGCGGTCGGCGGCGAGCAGTTCGGACGAATAACCCGACATCAGCAGCACCGGCAGGCCGGGCCGGCGCGCGCGCGCCTGCCGGGCCAGCGCCGTGCCGCGCATGCCCGCGCCGAGGGCG